>JAFEFK010000224.1 GCA_018240625.1 Pseudomonadota bacterium | reverse complement strand
GTTCGGCGTGAACAGCAATCCGAACGATCCGAGCGGTCCGGAACGCGACAGCAGCAGGTAGACCGCAAGGCCGACCACGACCGGCGGCAAGCCGAGCGCGGCGTTGGCGAGGATCAGCACTGGCGTCCGGCCGGACCATCGTGTCGCGGCAAGCCATCCGCCGATCGGCAACCCCACCAGAAGGGCCACGACGCTGGCGGTGAGACTGACCCGAAGCGACAGTGCGACGATCTGGAACAAATTCGGATCGAGCCGTCCGACCATGTCGGCGGCGAGGGCAAACGCGTGTCCGATCTCGCTCATGATCCGCGTTTTAGGTCAGGATTCCCAAAAGTGGAAATCGGTCCGGCTGGCGAGGCCGGCGCGATCCGCGGTTTGCAAACGCCGGAAGACAGGGCGGTTTCGACGTTGCAATTCCGCTTTGGTAACCCGGTCTTAACTATGATTAGCGTTTGGTTAGGGCTGTAAAGATGCGCCGATAGCCCTCGTTTTGACATGTTGGCAGGGGATGCAGGTTCCGGCTTTGGACGGGCCCCTCATGTGACTCACCCGGGTTTTCGCGTTGGCGCTTTACGCCGCGCGCGATGCGTGGCTGCGAAACCGGCGGCGGACGTCGCCCCCGGGTCAATGGGGATATTTTGCGTTGAGAGGATACCGCTCATGAATCCGGCCGACGTGGCGCAGTCAGCCTTGCCCGTAGCCTCAGCCGACGTTTCGCTGATCGCGTTGTTTCTTCAGGCCCACTGGATCGTGAAAGCGGTCATGCTGGGATTGCTGAGTTGTTCGGTCTGGGTCTGGGCAATCGCAATCGACAAGATCTTCCTCTATGCGCGTACCAAGCGCGCGATGGATCGGTTTGAGCAGGCCTTCTGGTCCGGCGAGTCGATCGAGGACTTGTATCGGGCACTGTCGGCCAAGCCGACGCAGTCGATGGCCGCCTGCTTCGTCGCGGCGATGCGCGAATGGAAGCGCTCGTTCGAAAGTCAGGCGCGGTCGTTTGCCGGCCTTCAGATGCGGATCGAAAAGGTGATGAACGTCTCGATCGCGCGCGAGATCGAGCGGCTGGAGCGGCGTTTGCTGGTGCTGGCGACGGTCGGTTCGGCGGGTCCTTTCGTCGGGCTGTTCGGCACCGTGTGGGGCATCATGTCGAGCTTTCAGTCGATCGCAGCCTCCAAGAACACCTCGCTGGCGGTCGTGGCGCCAGGTATTGCCGAAGCGCTGTTCGCAACAGCAGTCGGCCTTATCGCCGCCATTCCGGCGACTATTTTCTATAACAAGTTCACCTCCGAGGTGAATCGTCAGGCCCAGCGGCTTGAGGGTTTTGCCGACGAGTTCTCGGCAATCCTGTCGCGTCAGATCGACGAACGATCCTGAGGCGAGACGGCGTGGAAACGGACGGTCCATCATGGCGATGAATCCGGCAGCAGCTTCCTCGAGCGGCGGCGGACGGCGCGGACGGCGGCGGTCTCAGCCGATGGCGGAGATCAACGTCACACCCATGGTCGACGTGATGCTGGTACTCTTGATCATCTTTATGGTCTCGGCACCGCTTTTGACAGTTGGCGTGCCGCTCGACCTGCCGCAGACCCAGGCCAAGAGTCTGGAACAGGACAAGTCGCCGCTTCAGTTGTCGGTCGACGTCAAAGGCAAGATTTTTATC
>JAFEFK010000223.1 GCA_018240625.1 Pseudomonadota bacterium | reverse complement strand
ACCCGGACGTTGACCGGCGTCAGCACGCCGTTCCAGTCGAACGCGGCAGCCACCCGCTCGGTTCGTTCGCCGCCGGCGGCGACATAGGTGGCGACCATCAGTACGATCACCAGCGCACGCAGCGCCCAGCGGTCATGCATCGGCAGCCGTGGCGACGGTAGTCCTGCGCGGATTCGCTTCAGCGACGCCAGCGTGCGCTCGCGCTGTGCCTGCCACAACGCCAGCGCGACGGGATCCCGGGTTGCGACCGTGTCAGCGAGCGCAGTCACCGGGCGGTGACGAAGTCCGGCGCCGCGATCGAGACGGCTCAGGCCTTCTTCGCGGCTCGGCCAGCGGAACCTGACCGCCGGCACTAAAGCCGCCAGCGCCAGCAGAACAAATGCAGCAAGGCCAGCAGCACGTCCGACCGCAGGCAGGATGAGCCACAGACCGGCCCAGGATGCGACCAGAAACAACCCTGCGACGCAGAGAAGCCGCGCCAGATGCGGCCAGCCTCTCTCCCACGCAATCACCCACCTCGCCCGCTGCAAGGCCTGGGTCAGCGGAAGTCCCGACGCCGCATTCTGGTCGCTGGCCTGGCTGGATGGGTCGGGGGGTGCGCCGTTCAACAAACTCTCCCGGTTGCCGAAACAGCGCACCCTATCACAGCGGCGGCATTGAGGCATCGGCGGGGCGGCGATAACCCCACCCAAAACGCGCATGGCACGAAGACGTGACCTGGACGCCCCGACCGCTTAAACAACGGGTCAACGCTGCGTCAGGAGATCGCACCATGGACATCGGATTTATTGGATTGGGCAAGATGGGACTTCCCATAGCGCGCCGTCTTATCGAGGCCGGCCACACGCTGGTCGTTCACGACCGGCGCGCCGAGGCCGTCGACAAGCTGGTTGCGCTCGGCGCGCGCGCCGCCAAATCACCGGCCGATGTCGCCGATCAGGTCGAAACCGTGCTGGCCAGCCTGCCGTCGCTTCAGGCCTCGCTCGAGGTCGCCACCGGCAAGGGTGGCGTGATCGACGGCAAGCGCGTCAAGCGGTTCGTCGACCTCTCGACCGTAGGTTCCCACATGGCCGTGCGCATTCACGGCTTGCTGGCGAAACGCAATATCGTGCAAATCGACAGCCCGGTCAGCGGCGGGGTCGGCGGCGCGGAAAAGGGGACCCTGGCGGTGATGGTGTCGGGTCCGCGCGCGGACTTCGATGCGCTCAAGCCCGCGCTCGACGTCATCGGCAAGGTATTCTTCATCGGCGAGAAGCCCGGCTCCGCGCAGACCATGAAGCTTGCGAACAACATGCTGTCGGCGACCGCGATGGTCGCAACCTCGGAAGCCGTGGTGATGGGCGTGAAGTCCGGACTCGATCCCGCCGTGATGATCGACGTCATCAACTCGGGCTCGGGCCTCAATACGGCGAGCCGCGACAAATTTCCGAAGTCGGTGCTGCCGCGCACGTTCGATTTCGGATTCGCCACCGGCCTGATGGTCAAGGATGTCCGGCTCTGCCTCGAAGAGGCGAAATCGCTGGGCCTATCGATGGAGGTCGCGGAAGCCGTCGGCCGTCTCTGGGAAGTGATCATCCGCGAGATGGGCGCGGAGTCGGATTTTACCTCGGCGATCAAGCCGATCGAACAAGCGGCGGGCGTTGTGGTGGGGAAGAAGAAAGCCGGGTAGTTCACGTCATTGCGAGCGCAGCGAAGCAATCCAGCGCCATGGAGCGAGAACTGGATTGCTTCGTCGCTGTGCTCCTCGCAATGACGACGCTGCTCACAACCACGGCGCGGGCGTATCCATCGCGATCAGTTGCTCGACCTCGACGCGGGGACGCACCACCGCATACTCGTCGCCCTT
>JAFEFK010000222.1 GCA_018240625.1 Pseudomonadota bacterium | reverse complement strand
GGACTTCGATATGAGCCCAAGCGCAGAAAATCCTGCCGCAAAAAATCCCGCGACCCGCTCCGCCGCTCGGGCGGAGGGGCTGCTGTCGTCGTTCGCACAGGCTGGCTACATCAAGGCGGAGCCCGCGATCCTTCAACCGGCCGAGCCGTTTCTCGATCTGTCGGGCGAGGATATCCGCAAAAGCCTCTACCTGACGTCGGACGCCGGTGGCGAGGAACTCTGCCTGCGTCCCGATCTGACGATTCCCGTGGCGCGCGACTATCTCGCATCCAGCCGGGCCGGCCAGCCGGTCGGATTTTGCTATCTCGGCCCGGTGTTCCGTTATCGCGGCGGCCGATCGAGCGAATTCCTCCAGGCCGGCATCGAATCGTTCGGACGGCAGGATCGCGCCGCGGCCGACGCTGAAATGCTGGCGCTTGGCCTCGAAGCCACCGCGGCCTTCGGCGTCACCGATGTGGAGATCCGGACCGGTGATGTTGCGTTGTTCGTCGCGCTGATCGATGCCCTCAAGCTTTATCCGGTCTGGCGGCGGCGGCTGATCAAGGATTTCAATCGCAAGATCAATCTCGCGCAGGATATCGAACGGCTGACGCTCGCGACCGGACCCGGTCATAATGAATACGAAGGCGTGCTGGCGGCGCTCGCGGGCTCCGATCGCAAGGCGGCATTGGCATTGGTGACGGACATGATGTCGATCGCCGGCTCCACAAACGTCGGCGGACGCACGGTTTCCGAGATCGCGGACCGGTTTCTCGAACAGTCGACACTGAAAAGCGGCGCGCTGCCGCGCGACGCGCTGAGCATCATCACGCGTTTTCTCGCGATAACAGGCGATCCCGACGAGGCGCTCGGCCAATTGCGCGCACTCGCCTCCGACGCCAATCTCGATCTCGATGCCGCGATCGATCAGTTCGAAAGCCGCATCGGATTCATGGCCGCGCGCGGGATCGCAACCGACAGCATCGGCTTTGCGACGTCGTTCGGCCGTGGCGTCGATTACTATACCGGTTTTGAGTTCGAACTGCACCGCAAGGGCAATGGTGCCGAACCGCTGGTCGCCGGCGGACGTTACGATGGTCTGATGACGCAGCTTGGTTCGCCTACGCCGATTCCAGCCGTCGGCTTCTCAATTTGGATCGAGGCATTGACACAAAGCTCATCCGCTGGCCGGATCGCGGGGAGCGTGTCATGACCGCACCCTTCGTTCTGGCTGTGCCATCGAAAGGCCGGCTGCAGGAAAACGCGGAAGCCTTTTTCGCCCGCGCCGGACTGACCCTGGCGAAACCGCGCGGCGTCCGCGACTATCGCGGCACCATCGCCGAACTCGACAATGTCGAGATCGCTTATCTGTCAGCGAGCGAAATCGCCTCGCAGCTTGCGCGCGGCATGGTGCATCTCGGCGTCACCGGCGAAGATCTGATCCGCGAAAGCGTTGCCGATGCCGACAAACGCGTGGCGCTGATCGACGGTCTCGGTTTTGGCAGCGCCAATGTCGTCGTCGCGGTGCCGCAGTCCTGGATCGACGTGCGCACCATGGCCGATCTCGACGACGTGACGACGGGATTCCGCGCGCAGCATAACCGGCGCATGCGGGTCGCAACCAAGTACATAAACCTGACGCGGACTTTCTTCGCGGCGCATGGCGTGGTGGACTACCGCATCGTCGAAAGCGCCGGCGCCACCGAAGGCGCGCCCGCGGTCGGCACTGCGGAGATGATCGTCGATATCACCACAACCGGCGCAACGCTCGCCGCCAATGGCCTCAAGGTACTGGACGACGGCGTCATCCTGCGCAGCCAGGCCAATCTGGTCGCGTCGCGCGATGCCGACTGGTCGGACGACGCACGCGAAACCGCCCGGATCATTCTCGATCACATCGCCGCGCGCGCTCGCGCCAGCAAATACCGCGAAGTGCGCACCCGCTTCGCCGGTTGCGATGCAGCACTGCTGGACGAAGCGCACGATCGGTTCGGCGTCGTTTCGCCGTTTGGCGGACCGACCTCCTCAGGGATGGTTACGCTGCACTGCCCGCCGGCTCAGCTCTATGCGCTCGGGAGTTTTCTGCGCCAGCACGGCGCGGAGACCGTATCGATTGCTTCGCTCGACTATGTGCTGGATCGCGAGAATCCACTGTTCGCAAAGCTGGAAGCATTCCTGCGGCGCTAGTAAGGTGTGCGCCCGCCGTTGAAGCGCGCGGCTGCACTCACTACCATATGCACAGATCGAATTGACCGTGCCGGAACCGACGATGACGCCACTACCTCCGCTTTCTGGTCCGACCGTCGCGGTGGCTTCTGCCGCGGCGCAGGGGCTGTCGATCGTCGTTCCGGTTTATAACGAAGCCAAGGGCCTGGAACGGCTGCACGAGCGCCTCGGCGCGCTTGCGGCAAACCTCAGGCAGCGCTTTGGCCTGACATGCGAAGTCGTTTATGTCGACGATGGTAGCACGGACAACACGCTGAACCTCGCTCGGGCGCTCCCGGCCACCGCGCTCGATGTGCAGGTGGTGTCGCTGTCGCGCAACTTCGGCAAGGAAGCCGCCTTGATGGCGGGACTGGATCATGCGCGGCGCGGCGCCCTGCTGTTCATGGATGGCGATGGCCAGCATTCGCCGGATCTCGTGGAACGGCTCGTCGATTACTGGATCACGGGTGGTTACGACGTCATCTACACGGCGAAAGCCCATCGCGCGAACGAGTCGGTGCTGCGGCGGATCGCCGTGCATGGCTTCTACGCGATGATCAATTGGGGCGCGCGGCAACGGATTCCCGAAGACGCCGGCGATTTTCGCCTGCTGTCGCCGCGCGCAGCCGCCGCGTTGCGGCAGTTGCCGGAGCGCAACCGGTTTTTCAAGGGCCTCGCGAGCTGGATCGGTTTCCGGCAGATCCGCGTCGCCTACGAGCCCGAACCCCGCGCGCACGGCATGACCACGTTCAACGCGGCGCGGCTGCTTGGCCTCTCGATCGAGGGGCTGACATCGTTTTCCGTCGCACCGCTGCGGCTCGCGAGCCTGCTCGGGTTGCTGCTGGCCTTCGCGGCCTTCCTGTTCGGGCTATCCATTCTCTGGGAGACGTGGGTCAGGGGCGAGAGCGTCCCGGGCTATCCGTCACTGGTGGT
>JAFEFK010000221.1 GCA_018240625.1 Pseudomonadota bacterium | reverse complement strand
TCCATCCAAGCTCGAAGAGCACTGAGTCGATGACCGCCATCGATGACGAATATAAAGTTCTCGGACTTCCAAAGAATCAAAGAAGGTATCACTTCGTTATCGAGGAAACTGGCCACGAAAGTACAAATTTGGTCTGGCGTCCAATGGTTCGTCTCACGCTGAAAATCGGGCTTTCTTAGCAGCTTGAGAATGGCCGAACTGCTCTTGAGATGATCGACAGGAAAGCCCGTGAATAAATCGAGCGCGAATTCTTCGCCTTCCCTAAATGCGAAATCAGCCCTCGGGATCATGGCATCTAAGGTAACGCGTTTCGCCATGTGTATCGTCCGCAAGCCATGGCCCGTGCGATTATCACACGGGTCCATCGTTTGCTCGGCAAGCTAGAGTTGTGGCTAGAATCGTCAAGGCCTTTTCTCAAAGCTTTATTGCTGAGGGATCTTGATTCCGGACTCTTTCGCGAGCGCTTCGGCTGCAGCCCGCGCCTGCGCAGACATTGCCGGCGTCACGCCGTTGACCAAGATGAGCACGGCGCGCGCGACAAAATCGATATCGACTTTTTTCTTCTGCATCGTCGCCTCCCTTATGCCGTGGCGACACCGCCTGAGAATTTCGAGCGTCTCGGATTCGAGTTGGACGAGGTTCATTGTGGCTTCTCCATCAGCCGAACCGTGGCCCGTCAGTGAGTGGCGCCCGATCAGCGTCCCACCGATCTGTGCAGCAAGGCCAACAAGATGAGGCGGAGCATGGCAAAGTTTTCCGGCATGGGGCGCAGCATGCCGCCGGAGATCTGCGCGACCCGCTCGATTGCTGCGTGGGTCCGGAGCGGCCGCCTGGCCGAGGCTCGTCATCGCAGCATCGAGGAGCTGGCGGCGTTCGGCGACCAAGACTTCGCGTTCGCGGCAGAATTTCCCAACGCCCCTACCAAACTCGACCGTCCTGCCGATAAATCAGTTGGGATAATGCTACAACGTATCGTATAAAATCGTAACGATAATTCAAAACAACAAACATTGAGGAACGCCCATGTCCTTTACGCGCCGCTCGTTTGGTATCGGCTCAGCGAGTTTGATCGTTGGAACAGTCGCTGCACCATGGATTCGCAGAGCGAGCGCCGCTGCTCCGATCAAGGTTGGTGTCATCAATTCCATGAGCGGTGGCCTTGCAGCGTATGCGCAGGAGGGGCAACCGGCATTTGAATATATTATCAAGAAAATCAACGAGGAAGGCGGCATCAAGAGCAAGGGCGGCGCGAAGATCGAATTGATCCAGGCCGACGATACCAGCCAGCCAGCGCGGACTGCGACGGAAGCGCGCAGGCTGATCACCGAGGAAAAGGTCCAGCTTCTCACCGGAACGATCCTGAGCGCGCAGATGCTCGCGCTGACGCCCGTACT
>JAFEFK010000220.1 GCA_018240625.1 Pseudomonadota bacterium | reverse complement strand
CGCTATGTTCTCACGCGCCCCGTCGCTCCGACGCTTGATCTCGACCTTGCCGTCGGCGAGGCCTTTGGGGCCCACCATGACCTGCCAGGGTACGCCGATGAGATCTGCGGTCGCGAATTTCGCGCCGGCCCGCTGATCGGTATCGTCGTAGAGAACGTCGACCCCCTTGGCCGCGAGTTCGCGATAAAGCCGTTCGCAGGCAGCGTCGGTGTCTTCAGCGCCCTGCTTCAGATTAAGGATCGCCACCGTGAACGGGGCCACCGCCTCCGGCCACTTGATGCCCGCTTCGTCGTGGCACGCTTCGATGATCGCCCCGACCAGGCGCGAGACTCCAACGCCGTACGAGCCGCCATGGATCGGCTGGTCGACACCGTCGGGACCGGCCACCAGCGCCTTCATCGAGTCGGAATACTTGGTCCCGAAATAGAAGATCTGGCCGACTTCGATGCCGCGCGTATTTACGCGCTTGTCCGCCGCGACTTCGCGCTCGTAGCGGGCGCCGTCATGAACATCCTCGGTCGCGGCGTAGGCCGTGGTCCATTGCTTGATGATCGGCGTCAGATCGCCGTCGTAATCCACGTCCGCGCCCGGCACCGGAAGGTCGAGCACATCCTTGTCAATGTAGACACCGGATTCCCCGGTTTCGGCGAGAACGATGAATTCGTGGCTGAGATCGCCACCGATCGGACCGGTTTCCGCCCGCATCGGGATCGCCTTCAACCCCATTCGGGCGAACGTGCGCAGGTAAGCGACGAACATCTTGTTATAGGAGCGCCGCGCGGCCGCCTCGTCGATATCGAACGAATAAGCATCCTTCATCAGGAATTCGCGGCCGCGCATGACGCCGAAACGCGGACGCTGCTCATCCCGGAACTTCCACTGGATGTGGTAGAGGTTCAGCGGCAGGCTCTTGTAGGAGCGCACGTAACCGCGGAAGATCTCGGTGATCATTTCCTCGTTGGTCGGCCCGTACAGCAGTTCGCGCTTGTGGCGATCCGCTATCCGCAGCATCTCCGGACCGTAAGCATCGTAGCGGCCGCTCTCCCGCCAGAGATCGGCGAGTTGCAGGGTCGGCATCAGCAATTCGATGGCGCCGGCGCGGTTCTGCTCCTCGCGCACGATCTGCTCGATCTTCTTGAGCACGCGAAGACCCAGCGGCAGCCACGCAT
>JAFEFK010000021.1 GCA_018240625.1 Pseudomonadota bacterium | reverse complement strand
CCCGGCGCCAGCGTAGCGAAGGGGCCGTATGTGGCGGAGACGCTGAACGTCTCCGTCGAGGACGACTACGTCGTGGTGGAGATGTAAGTCTCCACAGCAAAAGGGAAGCGTCGCAGCGGGGCCTGCGCGCGCCCTCTTCTGCTTGCGGGCCGCGCCGCGAGCAGCGCTGAGAGGGTTGGGGGTGGGAGCTCTTGAACGTGCAAAGATTTCCCCCACCCGACCTTCTTCCCTTGGCTCAGGCGGTCGACATCCCCCGCAAGCGGGAGAGGTGAAGAGTCGCGCGAAGCTCTTATTCCCTGCCATCATCTGCCGCCCCGTGCGCTATTGCGCACCAGGCGGGGGCGACCGGAAAGCATCGCTACATCCTCTGCCGCTTCCGCGCATACTGCTTCGGCGGCGTTGCGGTAGATCACCAATAGCCCGAAGAGACCGGGTTCCATCGCGATTGTGCTGCATACGAGTCAGGCCGTCGTTGTAACCCGCCGACAAACCTGCAAGATGCCGTCATCAAACCGGATGCGGCGATATGCGCGCGTGGCTAGCTCTTGTTGTTCTGCTCGCATCGTGCGCGTGCGCTTTCGCGCAGGAAAACAAGAAGACCGACGATCTCAAGCCCGCCGATCCCGACACCGGCGAAAGTACGGTGGAAGAGCGGACGCTGGGCCTGCTTCCGAATCCGCTCGAGAAGCAAGGCATCAAGTTCGCGGTCACCTACATCGGCGAGGTCCTGGGGAACCCGACGGGCGGCGTCAAGCAGGGCGCGGTTTACGAAGACCGTATCAATTTCGCCGTTGATGCCGATCTCGAAAAGCTTCTCAACCTCAAACAGGTTTCCTTTCACGCCAACGCGTTCCAGATCGACGGCGGTGGCCTGACGCGCGGCGCGCTGCTGAATTTCATGGGTGTCAGCGGCATCGAGGCGCAGCCGACGACGCGGCTCTACGAGATCTGGTTCGAGAAGAAGTGGGGCGACACGATCGCGCTTCGAGCGGGTCAGTTGGCCGCCGACACCGAGTTCATCAACTCGAAATACACCGATGTTTTCACCAATGCCTCGCTGGGCTGGCCCGCGGGCGTGTCGCTCAACTTGCCGAGCGGAGGGCCGTCACCGCCGCTCGCCGCGATGGGCGCGCGGCTTCGTGCCGACGTCACCGATAACTTCACCCTGATCGGCGCGGTGTTCGACGGCAATGCGGCAGGGCCGGGACCCGGCGATCCGCAATTGCGTGATCGCTACGGCGTGAATTTCCGCGTCAATGATCCGCCGCTGGCGCTCACCGAGGCGCAGTTCCAGTGGAATTCAAAGAAGGGCGATCCCGGCCTTGCCGGCAAGTT
>JAFEFK010000219.1 GCA_018240625.1 Pseudomonadota bacterium | reverse complement strand
GATGCGCGTGTGAGCGTGGGGCGGCCCTGAAGCTTCATCGTGCCCTTGGTCATCGCCGCCTCATAACCTCGCCAATGCGCGGCGCGCAGACGTTCGGGAATGATCAGGTCGAGACTTTTTCCAAGCGCTTCGTCCGGCGAGAAGCCAAATAACGCGGCGGCCGCCGGATTCCAGCGGATGATCGCGCCCGAACGATCCGCGTAGATGACCGCATCCGCCGCTTCATCGAGAATCCGTTCCGCCAATGGGAATTGTTCTATCATGGAACGCGCCTTGCCGGTTCGATCATGCCATTTCCATTCTTCGGCGGCACCGTAGAGCGCTCAGGCGTTGCAAACCAGCCCACGCCCGGCCACGCGGCTCGATTCGATGTCACTCCTGGCCACCGGGCAGAGGCCGCATGTCCGGAAGCGGGCGATCTCCGAAGTCGATGGCCGACTTGCGCAGGATGCGGCCTTCCAGATCCGTGCTCAGGCGTGCGCGGCGATTGCCGTGGAAGAAACTCAGGCGAAATTCCCCCGCATCCTCATCGATGCCGCGTTCGCAGGAACTCGTAATCTGTCCCGAACGCATCAAGCTCTGGACGCGCGAAACCGGAAGCCGCAGCAGTTCACCGACCAGCGTTGCGTCGACCACGAAGGCATCGCCGCTGATCTCGATCGTCGCGGAGTCGATCGACGGCAGACTTTCGATCATTGCAATTCTCCTTGCCGAGATGCCACAAAAGATATATTTAGAATATATCTTTTAGCTCGGAGGTCAACTATGACCATTCCCGTTCACATGGAAATCCAGGCAAATTCTTACACCGTACGGGGCCCTGCTCTTTCCCAAGCGCTTCCAATCCCGACAACAGCGAATCGCAAACTGGAAATACCGGCCGGGCTTTCCACTGCCGATCTTGCCTTCGGGGTTTTTGCTGCTTTTCGCGCTCACCCGCACGTCTGCAACGTGCTGACGCATATTTCGCGCTCGAACTGGAATCATGTGGAAAGCGTGCTCAACGCCATTCTCGATCCGGCAACGACGAGCGATGGGCTTTCGCCGCTGCCGCACAATATTCTCGATTTGATGTGCGCCGAGCGCGGCGTCACCGGACGAACTCTCAAGCCCTATTTTCATGCCGTCTTGCACAGGCTGCTTGGGCCGACCGCGGCAGAGCGGACGATTGACCACGTCGAAACACTGCGCGCCGGGATCGAACGGAAGGCCGAGTACCCGACCGACACGTCGCGCACTGCCGCAACAGGAGACAAGGCATGACCGGCTCCGGCGGTGACGAGCGCGTGATCAACGTCGCCGATATCGATCCGCAACATCGCCACGCGATACTGTTTCGCCTGTTCGGGCATCTCGCGCCCGATCAAGCGCTGCAGATCGTCGTGGATCACGACCCCAGGCGGCTCCGCATGCAACTCGAAGCGCACTTCGGTTCGTGCTGCGGCTGGTCTTATCTGGAACAAGGCCCCGATCTCTGGCGCGTCCGCCTGCGTCTGCTCACGGGCGACGATGTTTGCCGGGAAGCGCAGCCGTAATGCTGAGCAATGCCCATCACTATGTGCAGCCCGCCGATGAGACAGAACGCCTTTCTCTCGAGGCTATAATCCGCGAGGATTTCGCACGCTGTCAT
>JAFEFK010000218.1 GCA_018240625.1 Pseudomonadota bacterium | reverse complement strand
CGTCGTCCTTCACGATCCGCTCGGAGAGCAGGATCGAGTCTTCGAAGTTGTAGCCATTCCACGGCATGAACGCGACGAGCACGTTACGGCCGAGCGCGAGTTCGCCAAGATCGGTCGACGGACCGTCGGCGATGATGTCGCCCTTGCGCACCTGATCGCTAACCTTCACCAGCGGACGCTGGTTGATGCAGGTAGACTGATTCGAGCGCTGGTACTTCATCAGGCGGTAGATATCGACGCCCGACTTGGTCGGATCGAGATCTTCCGTCGCGCGGATAACGATACGGGTCGCGTCGATCTGGTCGATCACGCCGGTGCGGCGGGCCGCGATCGCAGCGCCCGAGTCGCGCGCAACGACGCCTTCCATGCCGGTACCGACGAACGGCGCTTCGGCGCGCACCAGAGGCACGGCCTGACGCTGCATGTTCGAGCCCATCAGCGCGCGGTTGGCGTCGTCGTTCTCGAGGAACGGAATCAGCGCCGCGGCGACCGAGACGAGCTGCTTCGGCGACACGTCCATGAAGTCGACCTTGTCCGGCGTGATCGGCAGCACTTCGCCGGCATGACGGCAGACCACGAGGTCCTCGGTGAAGCGGCCCTTGTTGTCGAGCGGCAGGTTGGCCTGCGCGACCGAGTAACGCCCCTCTTCCATCGCCGAGAGATAGACCACCTCATCGGTGACGCGGCCGTCCTTCACCCTGCGATAGGGCGTCTCGACGAAGCCGTACTTGTTGACGCGCGCGAACGTGGCCAGCGAGTTGATCAGACCGATATTCGGACCTTCCGGCGTTTCGATCGGGCAGATACGGCCGTAATGCGTCGGATGCACGTCGCGCACCTCGAAGCCGGCGCGCTCGCGGGTCAGACCGCCCGGTCCAAGCGCCGACAGGCGGCGCTTGTGGGTGATTTCCGACAGCGGGTTGGTCTGGTCCATGAACTGCGAGAGCTGCGACGAGCCGAAGAACTCGCGCACGGCGGCCGCCGCGGGCTTCGCGTTGATCAGGTCCTGCGGCATCACGGTGTCGATGTCGACCGACGACATGCGCTCCTTGATGGCGCGCTCCATGCGCAGCAAGCCGATGCGATACTGATTTTCCATCAGTTCGCCGACCGAACGCACACGGCGGTTGCCGAGATGATCGATGTCGTCGATTTCGCCCTTGCCGTCGCGCAGATCCACCAGCGTCTTGATGACGGCGAGGATGTCTTCCTTGCGCAGCGTGCGATGGGTATCGGGCGCATCGAGTTCGAGGCGCATGTTCATCTTGACGCGGCCGACCGCGGACAGGTCATAGCGCTCGCTGTCGAAGAACAGCGACTGGAACATGTTCTGGGCCGACTCCAGCGTCGGCGGCTCGCCCGGACGCATCACGCGGTAGATGTCGAACAGCGCGTCTTCACGCGTCATGTTCTTGTCGGCGTTCAGCGTGTTGCGGATGTAGGGACCGACGTTGACGTGATCGATGTCGAGCAGCGGCAATTCCTTGTAGCCCTGCTCGTTCAGCGCCTTCAGCGACTTCTCGGTGATCTCCTCGCCGGCTTCGGCGTAGATCTCGCCGGTCTTCGGATTGACGAGGTCTTCCGCGAGATACATGCCGACCAGTTCCTCATCGGACAGGCGCAGAGCCTTCAGGCCCTTTTCCTGCAGTTGACGAGCGGAGCGGACGGTCAACTTCTTGCCGGCTTCGAGCACGACCTTGCCGGTGTCGGCGTCGATCAGGTCGTTGATCGTGCTGTAGCCACGGAAGCGCGCCGGATCGTACGGCACGCGCCAGCCTTCCGAATTGCCGCCAGATTTGGCGCGCTTGTACATGATCTTCTTGTAGAACGTGCTCAGGATCTCCTCGCCGTCCAGGCCGAGGGCGAACATCAGCGACGTCACCGGAATCTTGCGGCGGCGGTCGATGCGCGCGAACACGATGTCCTTGGCATCGAATTCGATATCGAGCCAGGAGCCGCGATAGGGAATGACGCGCGCGGCGAACAGCAGCTTGCCGGACGAATGGGTCTTGCCCTTGTCATGATCGAAGAACACGCCGGGCGAACGATGCATCTGTGAAACGATGACGCGCTCGGTGCCGTTGACGACGAAGGTGCCGTTCATGGTCATGAGCGGAATGTCGCCCATGTAGACATCCTGCTCCTTGATGTCCTTGACCGAACGCGCGCCGGTTTCCTCATCGATATCGAACACGATCAGGCGCAGCGTCACCTTCAGCGGCGCGGCATAGGTCATGCCGCGCTGGCGGCACTCGTCGACGTCGTACTTCGGCGCTTCGAATTCGTAGCGGACGAATTCGAGCATCGAGGTATTGGAGAAATCCGAAATCGGAAACACCGACCGGAACACGGCCTGAAGGCCTTCGTCGAGCCGACCGCCCACGGGTTCATCGACCATCAGGAACTGGTCATAGGACGCCTTCTGAACCTCGATAAGGTTCGGCATCTCCGCCACTTCCCGGATATGTCCGAAGAACTTGCGAACTCGCTTGCGACCGGTGAACGTCTGCTGCGCCATCGTGGCCTCTCATTTCGTCGCCCGTGAGGGGCGAACCTTCCGAAGCGCGATTGGCATCGCCCCCGGGTTGAATCTCGGAACGCTCTCAAGATCGGAACCCGAATGTCAGGACTTCAGTCCTGAATTCGAACGCCAGACTTTCAGAACGCAAAATGACGTGCGGGGTGCATGGTCACACCCAGCCCGTCAAAACCATCTCGCTACGGACCGAAAAAGCCCGAAATTGCCAGTCTCCCAACAGCTTACGAGGGAACGCTGCCGTTCCCGTCATCCGCCGTGCTTTCGTGCTGCCGTCCCGATATGGGATGGCAATCGTGGAGATTCGAGGGGCGGTTCCCACGAATTCCCACACTTTCCTGTGTACAACTTCCAATCCGGAAGTCGCCGCCCAGCGGCAACTCCGGATGAAAATTGAAGGTCTTACTTCAGTTCGACCTTGGCGCCAGCCTTCTCGAGCTGAGCCTTGATCTTGTCGGCTTCGTCCTTGTTCACGCCTTCCTTGACAGGCTTCGGCGCGCCCTCGACGAGGTCCTTGGCTTCCTTCAACCCGAGGCCCGTGATCGCACGGACTTCCTTGATGACCTCGATCTTCTTGTCGCCGGCAGCCGCGAGCACGACCGAGAACTCGGTCTTTTCTTCAGCCGGAGCGGCACCGGCACCACCAGCGGCCGGACCGGCCACTGCGACGGCGGCAGCGGCGGACACGCCCCACTTTTCTTCCAGCATCTTCGCGAGGTCGGCAGCTTCGAGCACGGTGAGGGTCGAGAGTTCGTCTACAATCTTTTGCAAGTCAGCCATTGATCTGTTTCCTTAAACGGTTCGGTTCGAACCAGGTTGATGTGTGAAGGGCGTCAGGCCGCTTCGCTCTTTGAGGCATAGGCCTGAACGACGCGCGCGAGCTTGGCCGCGGGCGCAGTCGAGAGCTGAGCGATCTTGGTCGCCGGCGCCACAAGGAGGCCGAGGATCTTCGCGCGCAGTTCATCGAGCGACGGCAGCGAGGCAAGCGCCTTGACGCTGTCGACGTTCAGGACGGTCTTACCCATCGACCCGCCGAGAATGACGGAGTTTTTATTCGTCTTGGCGAATTCGATGGCAACCTTCGGCGCAGCCACGGGATCGTTGGAAGTCGCGATCACGGTCGGCCCCTTCAACAGGGAACCGATGGCAACGACGTCTGTGCCTTCAAGAGCAATTTTGGCGAGACGGTTCTTCGAGACCTTCACCGATGCGCCCGCCTGCTTCATCTGCATGCGCAGCTTCTGCATCTGGGCCACGGTGAGGCCGGAATAATGAGCAACGACCGCAACGCCGGTGGTCTTGAAGACCCCGTTAAGCGCCTCGACCGCCTCTTTTTTTGCCGCTCGTTCCACAGCAAGCTCTCTCCGGTTGGCGGTCTATGCGTGAGGCAGGACCGCCGGGTTACACCCATCGTCCCGCCCGAAACCTGATCCCAAGACACGCGTCTAACTAAAGACATCAGCCTCAAGACACGCCGGGCGCGACGAGTTTCAGTAGCCTGCCCTCCCAAACCAACAAAATGGCCTGGGGTGTCGAGGTTCGAACCTAATCCGCTGCCCACCGCTTGCGGCGGTGCTGACGAAATCCGGTCTTCACCCGTCTATGCAGGCCATGCGATTAAGCCGTTGGACGAACTTGCGTTCGACCGCTGGCGCCTGCAGTCTTGGACAGG
>JAFEFK010000217.1 GCA_018240625.1 Pseudomonadota bacterium | reverse complement strand
GCTTGGAGGGCTCGCCGAGAATGATGAAGCGAACTTCTGAACCACCGCACTAGTCCCTTTTTATCACGCAATCATAGTCCATGACGTGCGCACAGCGGCGGGCTCTTTCGAGCCCGCCGTTTTTGCATCGTTTGCATCCGGGATCGCCTCCGCGCAGTACGCAATCGCGAGCACACGGAAACCGCACCTCACATCCTGTCCGCTCTGAGCGGGCCAAACCGGTTGGAGGGAGCATGCATCGTCGTGGCGCCGGCGGAAGCGTCACGGAACGTCTCCACCGTCGATGCGCCGCCCCTATCGGACCAGTCGACCACCAGCGTGCTGGCCGCCGAGAAAAAATACGTGCCGCGATTGCCAGGATTGGCCGGCGCTCCCGCGAGGGGATTTGGTTTTGTCTCGATGTAGGAGATCGCGCCGTTGGGCGAGAAATAATAGTAGTAATAATTGCCGTCCCACACCGTCCACCAGCCCAGCAGCCAACTGAGATCGGCCTCGGGCGCACCGGTGAGCATCGGCGGCGGCTTGAAAGCGCCCAGCGTCGGCAACAGACCTTGATCAAGACCGTCGCGCGCGACGACGCCGGCATTCAACAGCAGCACTCTGTGCGCCTGATTTTTTTGCGGGTCCCACCCCGGCATGTTCGATTGCAGCGCGGCCGCGGCATAATCCTTTGCCTTGATCGCCCTGCACATGCGCGGGGCGCGGGAAATCCGCGCACCGTAGTTATAGCTCATGAGCGCGACCTGCGCCTGCGCCGGAATGGTCGCGAAATCCGGAAAATCCGCACTCGCGCCGCGCGCATCCCAGAACGTCAGGATTTTTTCGCGCAGACTCGGACGCAGCCGTTCCGGCGGAATGGTCAACGGCGACGGATCGCGGAATGCGGTGAACAGATTGCCGCCGATGCGTTCGGTATTGTTGACGCGGCGAAATTCGGCGCGCATGTCGTCGTCGCTGGCGGAACCACCGTCGGCCCTTCGCACGAACAGGCCTTTGACATCCGGGCTGCAGGCCTCGCCTTCGGACCGGATGGAAATGCCGACGCCGGCGGTGACGTCCTTTGTGGCGCTCTTGGACGACCAGTTATTGTACATGAAGTTGGTCTGGCCCTCATGCGCTTCGGTGAACTGAAGAACGTATTCGAACGTCGTTGCCGCCATCCAGGGAGGCACGCTTGCCATGGGTGATCTCCTCAACCGGCGAGTGAATGAGATCGGGCTGATGACCTTGGCCGCGCGTCCGGCTCATCGGCTTTGCGCCGCCGGAGTCCGGGTACAAAAAATAGAAATGCGTCCGAGGTAAAAACCGTTCAAAAACACTCTGCAAAAAACCAATCGATAGCACAGAGGGGCACTGGCCGCCAGCTTACCCGGGGTCGAGCTAGAATTAATCGAGTTGGACTTGCCCAAACCCGAGTCCCCACTGCGCCTCCACCGAGATCATCTCAGGCACCCTCCTCTTCCGAGAGGCGCTCGGCCTGCACGTTGTAATAGAGATCGTCGATCATTTGCTGCTCGCGCGTGCGCGAGACCACCGGCTTTGCCAGCAGCGACAGGCACGACTGCTTCTCGCCGGCGCAGCGCCGTGCGCGGATGCAAACTTTCATCGGGCAGCGCCTATGCAACGCGGCGTGATCCGACAGTGCGCGATGCACCCGCGCGACGCAGGCGGCATAATCCGCGTCGCTCTGCGCCTCGTCCGCTTCCTCGCGCGCATCCGCTTCGCGCAGTTTCAAAATCTTCACATCGCAAGCCAGCACCATCGTCGGATCTCCTGAAGTTGTGGGGTTGCATGCAGGCGTGCGTCATCGCGGCCCGCAAAATGTTTCGCGTGATTGATGGATTCAACAGGCCTCCCGGTAAGAGGGAGGCGGAGCGCCGAAAAGCGCGCCTTCGTTAGTGGCCGCGGCACGCTCGTCCGGAAGCGCCGGAGAGCGGAGGCCGCGGAACGCCTTTCGACGCTCCACCGCGGCGACTTGTGTCCTCGGGACCGTGCTTCCGGGCACAGGTCCCGCGGGATTTCCCCGCGTTCTCCTGTGCGCGTCCAGCCAACCTGTGGCGGCCGCTCATAGTGGCGGCGGACGGCGACCCGAGGCCTCCCGGAGGCGCGAAGCAACGTCTGCTCCGCGCCCGCAGGCGCCGCATCCCGCCCCGCGCTTCACGGCGTCCCGGCAACGCCCCTCAGTGGGACGGGATGCGAAGGACGATAGTGGAAGGCGGCAAAGGTGTCAAGGAATTTATTCCTTGACACCTAAATCCCATAGAATGCTCGCTCGATAGATGGAAAGCAAAAGAAGAAATTATCCCACAGTTTGAGCGGCGATTTAAAGGTCTCGCAAACTCATGCTACAGTCAGAAAGATGGCACAGGGAAAAACTGTCCTAATTCGACATAATGGCTTATTTTCTTTTTATCGATGAAAGCGGCCAAGACCGCAAGGAATCACCCTATGAGGTGCTTGCTGGCGTATCGATTTTGGATTCTGACCTTTGGGATATGATCAAAGAGTTACATGATGCTGAGATCTCGCACTTTGGTCGCCGATATAGCGAGGGTGCGCGCGAGTTGAAAGCCAAAGCAATTTTAAAGCGCAAAACATTTAGTAGAGCGATTGGAAATATAGAAATACTTCCTAACGAGGTTCCCGGGTTAGCCAAAGCCATCCTTGACGACGGCGTTGGAAACGGCTCACGAAAGAATTTGAAGGCTCTGTCTCTGGCAAAGATTGCCTACGTAACAGATGTACTTTCAATTTGTGCGAGCTACGACTGTCGCATATTTGCGAGCATGGTATCTCCCAATGCTCCAAACACAGCGGGCGGGGGCCTACGGAAGGATTACGGCTATCTTTTCGAGAGATTTTTCTATTACTTGGAAGACCAATCAACGGAGCAAGGCTATCCGCAGCATGGTGTTGTGGTGTTTGATGAACTTGATAAGTCAAAGAGTCATATTCTCATTGACCAGTCTCATAAATATTTCAAAGACACAGCCATTGGTCGACATAGATCGAGTCTGATAATTCCAGAACCATTCTTCGTTCACAGCGACCTAACAACCGGAATTCAAATCGCGGATTTAGTAGCATACTGCCTATCTTGGGCATTTCGCCTCAAAGGCATGGATGCTCCCGCGCGCGATGAACTGCTTCCCTATATCGAACAGATAAGAAAGCTACGCCATCGCGCTTTGCGAAGCATGCAGGGCAAAGATGATTTTGAAATTTGGAGCATCGCTTACATCGACGATCTTAGAACGATGAGCGAAAAGTAAGATTGGGAAAGGCAATGCAAAGCTTTCGCCCCACAAAGCCTCCGTGGGTAATGTGGCGACATTTGAACAACTTGTCAATGGCTTATTTTTTAACCGATTGATAACACTTACGTTTTCGTTTCTAGACGTATACTTCGAGAATTCCGAGCATATGCGCTCGCGTTCGAGATCGCTCCCAATCAACACCGAGCGATTATTCGATACCCTCGTCGCGCTCATCGCGCGGCGAAAAATAACAATCCCTTTTCCTTCTAATTTTATAGCAATGTTGTTCACTATCGAACAATCTCTCCCGCCCCGACATCACCCTCTCCGTGACGCATCATCGCCCCATTGCGCCGTCACGTTTCGGTCTCCATCGCGAATGAGGGACCAACGCATGAGCCAAATAGCACCGCAGAAATTCGACGCCGATTATGTCGCGCACCTGCGCGAGCTGCTCGATATCGCCGTCGAGCAGATCGGGCCGCAGCATCGCACGCCCGCGACCAAGGCGAAGATGGCCGAGACCATCGTGCGCTCTGCCGCCGACGGCGTCACCGACGCGCATCATCTGATGCGGCAGGCCGTGCGCGCGGGAGAAGACGGCGCGGCGTAAGCGCCGGTTATCCCGTCACAAATCGCATGGTGCGCTGCATGGCGTATCGCGCATCGCCCCGGGGAACCGGGGCGATTTGCGTTTCGCGATCTGCATTCAGGGCAACGCGACACCGCAAAACCGGGGGCGTGCTGCCACGCCGTCGCCACCAACCCCGCCGACCATCCGACTCGTTGATTGGGGCATTGCCAACTGACGGAGACATGCCGATGTCAGAATCCTATTTGACCGAACGCGCCGACACCTGCCGCCGCCTCGCCGACCAAGAGGACGACGTCACCGTCCGCGACATGCTCCACCATCTCGAAAACGATTATCGCATCAAGGCGCGTCATGCGCGGCGGCACGAACAGGTGGTCGTGGCCCGGCAGCACGCGTGAACTCACGCGGTTCGCGTTCGCATTTTACATTGATCGAGGCGCGTCCACCGGACGCGCCTTTTTTGTGCGGAGGCAAGATCGGTTTGGCTTGCACGAGATGACGCGGGGCGCGCAGCGCGCTCCGAAGATGCACTTGCGAAAAAAACCGTTCGTCCCCCGCGAACGCGGGGGACCCAGGTGCTACATTCCCAAACCTCAAGCTCGCAACAACGGCTCGCAACCCGTCGCTCCGGATTCCCGCTTGCGCGGGAATGAACGAGTTCGAACGCTCTTCCACTAAAGCAAGAGCATCGGTGAATAAGCGTTACGCGCGGGCGCGGCGCGCGGCCTACTCGCACCAGGCGATGAACGACTCGTTGAAGGCACGCTCGCCGGGCGCGCCCTTCTCGATCGCGATGATGGCGCGGC
>JAFEFK010000216.1 GCA_018240625.1 Pseudomonadota bacterium | reverse complement strand
GGCGGACGTGTATTGGGTTCGTGCGGTCTTCCGGTGCCAGGCCTTGCCGTTCGGATCGTGGATTCTGCGACTCTAAAAGATGCTCTGTTCGGTACTGAAGGCGAACTGATTGTTCGGGGTCCGAATGTCATGATTGGATACCACAACAAGCCGGAGGAAACAGCCAAGGTTCTTCAAAACGGTTGGTATCACACCGGAGATCTTGCAAAGAGCGACGAGAATGGCTTCCTGACGATTACCGGGCGGCTCAAGGAATTGATTATTCGCGGCGGGCAGAACATTGCACCCGCCGAAATTGAGGAGGTCGTCAGCATCATGGACGGCGTGATCGACAATGCAGTGGTCGGTATTCCGCACGAACATCTGGGTGAGATCCCCGTTCTTTTTGTCGTAAGGCGAGCTAATTGCATCGTCGACGCACAGCAGATTCTCGATCATTGTCGGGCGCGATTATCGTCGTATAAGGTTCCGTTCTCGGTGCATTTTGTCGACGCGATCCCGCGAACGGGATCGGGGAAGATTATTCGCTTCAAGTTGCGTGACGGTCTTTTGGCAGAATCGAGTCAGAAGGCAAGCAGCTCCTAAGCGGCTGGTATTTGCCGTAAATTTTGCGGGATTATTGTGTTTCGTCACGCGGCGAGGTGGAATTAGCCGGTCGATGGATTTTGTGGCGAGTGTTTTCCGGCCATCGATTTTGTGCATGTGATCTGACCGGGAAAGCCCAGAACAACATGACGCGGTATCCGCTGTCTTGATCGTGGCGTCGCTGGAGCCATTACTCGCCGCCTTGATGCCGCCTCTTGTAAGAAACTCGCCGAAGGGTCACCAGCGGGCGTAAAAGCCAATCCAGGAGTGATTGCGGCCTATCTCGGAGTTCCTGCATGACGTCAGGTGATTCCGCATTTTCCGGCGTGGCCGAGCCGCTCCTGAAAGTAAGCAGGTTGACGGCACACTATGATCGTATCGAGGTTCTGCACGGCGTCGACTTCACGGTAGAGTCCGGTCAATTTGTTGCCCTGATCGGCGCCAATGGTGCCGGCAAGACGACGCTGATGCGCGTATTGTCCGGCGTTCATCGTTCAAGTGCCGGTGAAATTCTTTTCGCCGATCAGCCGATCCAATCATTGTCGGCTCACCGACGGGTCGATCGCGGCATTTGTCAGTCTCCAGAAGGGAGCCAGGTCTTCGGGCCTATATCGGTGGAAGACAATATCCTGCAATATCCTGCTCGGCGCTTACCGTCGTCGTAGCAATAACCTGGCTTCGCGCCTGGAACGGGCTTACGCGCTTTTTCCAGCACTCAAGGAGAAGCGCAAATTGCCGGCAGGACATTGTCCGGTGGCCAGCAACAGATGCTTGCGATTGCACGTGCGCTCATGGGCGAGCCGCGCCTTCTCTTGCTTGATGAGCCATCGCTCGGCTTAGCCCCTTTGCTGGCCGCCGATATCCTTCGAAACGTGAGCGATCTGCGCGCCGGCGGAATGACGATTTTAGAATGCGAAGGCTGCTCTCGCCATCGCAGACAAGGGATATGTCATCGAAACTGGTCGCATCGTAAAGACGGGGAGCGGGCGCGAGCTGCTTGAGAGTGCTGACATAAAGCGGGCCTACCTGGGAGCCTAGGAATGCGTTACTAGCTAGTATTCACATCTCGGACCTCTCCGCTCAGTTGCTCGCATGTGACGAATAGTGCCCAAAAAGGCACGGAGAATAGGTGAGGTATCGTCCGATCGATAAATGCAATTGAGGTCGACCGTAACCGGTGGCCTCTGCCTAAGACGGCGAAAAGTAACGTTCGGGAGACTCAGATGGGATACGGCTGCTGGGACCAGCGACACGCCAAATCCAGCTGCGACAAGCGATACCGCAGTAACAGAATCGATGACTTCCTGTGAAATATGCGGACGAAATCCGGCCTCAAGGCAAAGGGCGAAAATTCTATCCATCAAATTGGGCCTGGGACCACTCGCGAAGATCACCATAGGACGAGCAGAAAGCTCGCTAAGCGAAATTGCCTGGCGCCCGCAGAGTGGGTCGTTCGCGTTGAGAGCGATCATCAAAGGTTCAGCCCGAACTTTCTCGTTTTCGATACCGGCGAGATGTAGCCCGAGAAGATTGAATCCGACAGTTACCCTTCTGTCGTAGAGAGCTTCCAGTTGCTTCTCTTTGTTCATGGCGTGGACGACGACATCGACGTCGGGAAACTCCTGCCGGAACGTTTGAAGTAGGGCTGGAATAGCCAAAATATTGGATCCGAATACGCCGATATCCAGTCGTCCCGATTGCCCCAGTCCCGCGCGCCGCGTGCGCTGCTGCGCGCGTTCTGTCAGCACCAGAATATTGCGGGCCTCTTCCAGTAGCACCTGTCCAGCGTTGGTCATCTGAACGCCTTTACCTGTGCGCTGAAAAAGTTGGGCGCCGATTTGTTTCTCAAGTTGATGAATCTGCCGCGTCAGCGGCGGTTGCGAGATATTGAGTCGATTGGCCGCACGGCCGATATTTTCCTCCTCCGCTACGGCAACAAAATAACGCAACTGACGCAGGTCCATCGCGGCTCT
>JAFEFK010000215.1 GCA_018240625.1 Pseudomonadota bacterium | reverse complement strand
ATCGCGGAAGATTGCTTCATTTTATGGCGGGCCCGATCTGCCGCGCCCGTGGTTACAAGGTGCAGGGATTCTGCTCACGCGTGGGAGCAAGCACTTCAAGCTTCTCATTCTGCCCGGGAACGGCGGCGCCGAGTGCCAGCAGATCCCATTTGTCCTTGGCTTCGCCCTTGGGCTTGATCGTGAAGGGATAGGCTTCCTGCATCAGTTGATGATCCCAGGAGCGGAAGTGACCCTTGCGCGCCTTCAGGATATCGAACTCGGTCTCTTTTTCGAGATAGGCGATCAGCGCTTCCGTATCCGTCGACTTGGTGGCGTTCATGGCCTGCGCCATGATTTTCAGCGAGATGTACTCGATCCAAGCGTGGTTCTCCGGCGGCTTGCCGTGCTTCTTGATGAAGTTTGCGACGAAAGTCTTCGAGGCCGGCAGGTCAAGCGTATGATACCAGACCGTCGGCCAGGTTCCGGCGAGATTGCCTTCACCGGCCGCCCAGGCATCGGCGGTATTCAGGTTGAACCCGACGATCGGGTAGGGCAGGCCGAACTCGGCATATTGCTTGATCAGTGTCGTGACCTGATTGCCCGCGAGGTTCGAGCAGACGATATCGGGTTTGGCCTGGCGGATCTTGAGCAGATAGGGGCTGAAGTCGGTCACGTCGGTCGCGATCAACTCATCGCCGATGAGGTTTCCGTTGTTGGCGCTGAAGAAGCGCTTGGCGGCGCCCAGCAGGTCATGTCCGAAAATGTAATCCGCCGTCAGTGTGAAGAACTTTTTGTCCTTGACCATATTGTCGCGCAACAGCGCGGCGCCGACGGCATTGACCATCACGGTATTGGGAATGTCGACGTGGAAGGTATAGCGGTTGCAGTTCTTGCCACGCAGCGCATCCGAGCGCGCCCCAATCTGCATGTAGAGCTTCTTGTTGCGCGCGGCGACCTGCATGATGGTCAGGGCCGATGCTGAATTGATTTCGCCCATGAGGACGGCCGCGCCGTCCTGCTCCAGCATGCGCTGCGCCTTGGTGGCGGCGGTCGCCGGATTGACCGAATCTTCCGAAATGAGATCGATCTGACGGCCCATCACGCCGCCGGATTGGTTGACCTCTTCGACCGCCATGCGGATGCCGAGCTGCGCGTAGGCGCCGAGTGCGCCGAGAAAGCCGGTGAGTGGCGTCAGATGGCCGATCTTGATCTTGTCGCTCTGCGCGTAGCTGATGGAAGGCAGGCCCAGGGCGGTTGAACCGGCGAATGCCGCGCCGGTTTGTAAAACGTGGCGCCGTGTGTGCTTTGTCATGTGACGTTTCCCTGCAAGGATGGGCTTGGATCATCTCCATCCGCAATTCTGCAGGAATGTGAGATGTAATTTTTTATTATGGCAATATACTGTCCGAAGTTTCCCTCCCCTGTCAACGCCGGATCGCGCGCCGATATGCGATCAAAAGACGCCTTTGGCTTGTTTTGCAGGAGGGGCGCGGCACGCAACCAACTTTAGCGGACGAATCGTCCTGGCTTGTCGCGCGCGTCGTTTACGACAATATCAATTGACGTACTGTAATATGATAAATACGGTGCCGAAAATCCGTCGCCGTGCCAGCTTTGTCCGGCCCGAACGGCGCCTTGCGGGAGTTCGTCCATGCCGTCGCGCAACGCACTTAATGGTGCTCAGGTTATCGTTGACTATCTCATTCAGGAAAAAGTGCCGCAAGTTTTCGGCCTTTGCGGCCACGGCAATATTCAGTTCATCGATGCCCTGTACGAGCGATCGAGCGAGATCAAGACGATTTCCACTCACCACGAAAGTGTCGCCGGCTTCATGGCCGACGTTTATTACCGCGTATCGGGCAAGCCTACGGCAACGTTTACGTCCTGCGGTCCAGGTTCGGCGAATCTGCCGATTTCGTTGGCGAACGCCCATCTCGATTCGGTGCCGTTTCTCGCGGTAACGGGCAACGTGCCGACGAGCCAATTCAATCGCGGCGCGTTTCAGGAGATGTATCGCCATTATCAGGCGGACTTCCCGTCCACGGTCCGCTCGATCTGCAAGAAGGTGTTTCAGCCGACGCGGGGCGAGATGGTGCCGCTTGCGGTCCGGCAAGCCTGGAAGACGATGGTGACCGGTCGTCCCGGACCCGTTGTCCTCGACGTTCCCTTCGATGTGTTCATGGAGTCGGCTTCGCAGGAAGCTCCCAACGCGCAACAATGGAATGCCAATATTTCAAGCCGCTGCGGCGCCGATCCGGAAGGCGTCGTGAAAGCCGTCGATATGTTGCTGGGCGCGGAGCGCCCGGTTGTGCTGGTTGGCCAAGGCGTGCGCTACGGCGGTGCGGCGGACGAACTGAAGCGGCTTGCAGAGCGTCTGCAGATTCCGGTCGCCTTCTCGGCGAGCGGGATGGGCGCGCTCGACATGAATCATCCGCTGGCGCTCGGTCTGGTCGCGCGTGCCGGACACTATCAGGCCAATCACGCCACGCGGCAGGCGGACGTTCTTCTGGCGCTCGGCGTGCGTTTCGACGACCGCACCTCGAGCTCGTGGATTCCCGGTTACTCGTT
>JAFEFK010000214.1 GCA_018240625.1 Pseudomonadota bacterium | reverse complement strand
GTTTTTAAGGGGCATCTGCGCCCCGATCCGCTCGAGCTCCCGCACCAGCGACCGGTAATTATCGCGCGCCGGACCATGCCGCGGATCAAGCTTGAGCGCCGCACCGAAATCGGCGAGCGCGCGCGGCCTGTCGCCTTTCCGTAAAAATATCTCGCCGCGGTTGTTGAAAGCATCGGCCTGCATGGGATCGAGCATGACGGCGACGCTGTAATCCGCGAGCGCTCGGTCATCCTGTCCCCAACGAGCAAAGACACCGGCGCGCGCCATCAGCGCGTTGACGCGATCGGCCTTCGTCATCTTGACGTTGTCGATGACGGCGCCGCATTTGGCGACGATCGCCTCGGCATCGTTGGCAGCCGCGGCGACCTCGCAAACGCCGGCGTCGAGCCGCGGATCGCCGGCGGGCTCGCGAGAGACCGAAGCAAGGCTGACCGGGAGCGTCATCGTCAGAGCCGCTGCAAGCATGGCAGCGGCGGACAGCATTGAAGAACCGCTTCGCATTACTCATACGTCGGAAATTGCAGACTGATGCAGTCTACAACGGAACAGAACGCGAGGATACGTCAATGCTGCATCGCCTTGCGCAGACGACCTCGCGAGTCGCGGGATCTTCCGCCCCACTCTGATGATGTGTTTCCGTCGAAAAAGGTGCGCTAACTCACCTTGAGCGTCAGTCCGCCGTCGACGATCAGTTCGATGCCGGTGACGTAGCGCGATTCATCGGACGCGAGGAACAGCGCGGCGTTGGCGACGTCCCAAGCCTCGCCCATGTGTCCCATCGGCACCTGCGCGTCGCGCTTCTTCCACATCGCCTCGACATCGCCCTTGGCGTAGCTCGCAGCCAGGCCCGCCGAATGCTCGACCATCGGCGTCTTCATCAGGCCGGGCAGGATCGCGTTGATGCGGATGTGCTTCGGCGCGCAATCGACCGCAGTGACGCGCGTCATCTGATTCATCGCCGCCTTGGTCGCGGCATAGGTGACATAGGACACGCCGATATGCCGGATCGAGGCGATCGAGGAGATATTGATGATGGAGCCGCCGCCCTGCGTCTCCATCACCGGAATGATGTGCTTCATGGCGAGATAGGCGCTCTTGAGATTGACCGCGAACACGCGGTCCCAATCGGCTTCGGAGACTTCGACCACGCCGCCGGTCTCCGCGATGCCGACGTTGTTGTCGAGCACGTCGATACGGCCGTAAGTTTTCATGCAGGCCGCAACCATCGCCTCGACATCGCCACCCTTGCTCACATCAGCCGTGAAAGCCGTAGCCTTGCCGCCTTCGGACGCGATGATCGCAGCGGTTTCCTCGGCAGCCTTGCTGTTACGGTCGACGCAGAACACCTGCGCGCCCTCGCGCGCAAAGGTCACCGCCGTCGCCTTGCCGTTGCCCCAGCCCGGCCCGACCGAGCCGGCGCCGACGACCATCGCGATTTTTCCCTTCAGCCGTTGCATCCGATATTCCACCACGTTGTTATTGATTGATCGAGCGTTGACCGTAGCCCGGAACCAAACAAAGCGAAACGCGGAAATCTCCTTGCCTACTGCGGACCGCGCGGGCGAAAGATCTGAAGCACGATCCATTGCGCGGTGAGATAAAGACAGTCCCGGTCCTGATATATCGACAATAGCTGCACGACGCGCTCCATCCGTTTCGAGCATTCCTGTTCAAGACGAAGGAGAGACGCCGGATGCGACAGCCGCTGAGAATTTTTTTGATCGGACGGCGACCCTCCGCACCGTCACGCGTTCGTATCAAGGCTCGCACGCGCGCATGGTTGTCGGATTCGGGCCGATTGGATGACCGACGATCTCCGACAACGTGCGGCATGCGCCGTCCGCGCACAGCCGCCATTCACCCGCGAGACCGGAATTGCCGAGCACGACTTCAGGCACCGGCGCACGCTTCGGCCACCATTGAAACCAGCCATCGACGAGCCGCGCCTCCGGCGGCGGCTCCATGCCGGCACCCGAGCCCTTCACCCGTGCCTGCACCAGTTCGAGGCCCTGCGGCGTGACGCGCCAGTCTTCCTGCCAGTCGGTCTTCTCGATCGAATGGGTCCACACCAGCGTGAAAGCGGCGAGCGCCAGCGTCTTGGTGACGCCCGCGGAGATGAGGCAGAGACTCAAGCCACGGCCGCCACGGAAGGCGAGCGCTGCCGCCACTGCCAGCCGACGATCACGATTGTCAGCGCGTATCCGATCCAGTCGCTATACTGGAATTCGCCGAGTAGGCAGAGCGCGGCAAGGAACGCGATGACGCGTTCCACCAGCGTCATTCGCGCGAACAGGTAGCCGATCGCGGCCATGCCGAACAGCCCGATCGCCACCAGCGCCTTGACGGTCGCATAGACCACCGCGCCGTAAAAACCGAGTTTGGCGGCCATCGGATCGCCGTCCTGCAGCATCAGCGACGGCGAATACACCGCGATGAACGGAATCACGTAACCGGCCAGCGCGATCCGCATCGCTTCCCAGCCGATCTTGTCCGGATTCTCCTTGGCGATCGGGGCGGCCGCCAGTGCTGCCAGCGCGACCGGCGGCGAGAGGTCGGCCATGATGCCGTAGTAGAACGCAAACATGTGGCTGACGATCAGGGGGACGCCGAGCTTGGCCAGCGCGGGCGCCGCCAGCGCCGCCGTGATGATGTAAGTGGGGATCGTCGGAATGCCGGTGCCAAGCAGAATCGACAGCAGCATCGTCATGATCAGGGCGAGGAATAAGCTTTTCGCTCCGAGCCCGATCACCCAGCCGCCGAAAATTGTGCCGACGCCGGTCTGCGTCATCATGCCGATGATGGTGCCGACAATCGCGCAGGCCATGCCGACGGTGACGGCCGACTTGGCGCTCTCGGCGAGCGAATCGCGGCAGTTCAGCAGCGTCTCTCTGCCGCCACGGGTCAACGCGCTGAGAACCACCAGTGCCGCAATCACGCAGGACACCGGTACGATGTCGAGACCGTTGCGCGAGACCGCGCCGACCACCAGCGCCAGTCCGAGCCAGAACACATACCGCAATGCCTGATTGGGCAGGCCCAGCACGATGCTGGCGCCGAGGATCAGCGCCACGGTCAGCGACAGGCCCATGGTGCCGGCATAGAGCGGCGTGAAGCCCTCGAACAGCATGTAAACCAGCGCCGCCAGCGGCAACACCAGATACCAGCGCTCGACCAGCGCCTTCCAGGCGCTGGGAATTTCGGATCGCTTCATGCCGACGAGTCCGTGCTTGCCGGCCTCCAGATGCACCATCCAGAACGCGGAGGCGAAATAGAGCATGGCCGGGATCACGGCCGCCTTGACGATGACGGAATAGTCGACACCCAGCGTTTCCGCCATGATGAAGGCAACGGCGCCCATGACCGGCGGCATGATCTGGCCGCCCATCGATGCGGTGGCCTCGACGCCGGCAGCAAACGCACGGCGGTAACCGAACCTGATCATCAGCGGAATCGTGAACTGGCCGACCGTGACGACGTTCGCCACGCCGGATCCCGAGATCGTACCCATCATGCCGGAGGCGACCACCGCGACCTTGGCCGGGCCGCCGCGAGTGCGCCCGAACAGGCCGAGCGAAACGTCGGTGAAGAGCTGGATCATGCCCGCGCGTTCGAGAAACGAGCCGAACAGGATGAACAGGAAGATGTAGGTCGCGGACACATAGATCGGCACGCCGTAAAAACCTTCGGTGCCGTAGGACAGATGCGTGACAATCTGATCGAAAGCATAGCCGCGATGATTGAGCGGCGAAGGCAGGTACTCTCCGAAAAACCAGTACACGACGCACGCGCCGCACATCAGCGGCAGCGCGAGGCCCATCAGCCGCCGGGTGCCTTCAAAGATCAGTACGGCGAGCACGGTTCCGACTACGAGATCGAGCCGGGTCGGATCGCCGTCGCGCTGGATCAGATCCGCATAGAAAATCCACTGATAAAGGCCGCACAGGAAGCCGATGCCGCCGATGAACCAACCGAATGCACGTCCGGCGTTGCTCTTCGCGGTGAAGTTGGCGACCAGACCGAAGGTCATCAGGATCAGGAAGCCGACATGAACGCCGCGCACCACCTGGCTCGGCAGCACGTTCCACGCCGCGATGACGAGTTGGAACACCGTGAAGGCGATACCAACAACGTAGGCCAGCCGCCCCCAGCCGCCGGGACCGAATCCTGCCGGAAAGCCGTGTTCAAAATTATCGAATTCAACCTTGACCGGTGCCGCGGCGTCCTGCGTCTGCAACATCCAAGCCCCCCGCCGGACGTCGCGCGTCCGATCCAGCGTTCTTGTCTCAAAGCTTCCAGCTTAATTCAACCGTTTCGCGGGGCTTTTGCCAGGCTTACTGCGAAACTCACAGCATAGACCGCCGGCGGGGCACTTCGTCCGCCGGTTTCGCAGATCCCGCGATGACCGTTACTTGAGAAGACCCTTTTCCTTGAAGTAGCGGATCGCGCCGGGATGCATCGGAACCGGGCTTCCCATCGCGGCGTTTTCGGGCTTGATGTCGCGAGCGGCCGAATGCGACGCAATAAGTTCAGGCAATGACTCGTACACCAGCTTGGTCATCTGATAGGCGATGTCGTCGGATACCGTCGAACTGGTCACCAGGTAGTTCATCACCGCCGCGGTCGGAACGTCCTTATCCTGCCCCGTGTAGGTATTGGCCGGAATGGTTGCCGGGATAAAGGGCGGACCGATCTTGTCAACGACCTCCTTCGGAACCGAGACCACCACGATATCGCTCGAATTGCTGAGATCCTTGAGCGACGCAACGCCCAGGCCCGCCGACTGCAGCGTTGCCATGAGCTGGCGGTTCTTCATCAGGTCGACCGACTCGGCGAACGGCAGATACTCCACCTTGCCGAGATCCTTGTAGTTCATTCCAGCCGCCTTCAGGATCGCACGCGAGTTCAATTCTGTGCCGGACTTCGGAGCACCGACGGAGAGCGTCTTGCCCTTGAGATCGGCCAGCGTCTTGATCCCGCTGTCGGCGGTCGCGACGATCTGGATGTAATTCGGATAGATCGCGCCAATGGAGCGCAGCTTGGTCAGCTTGGTCTTGAAACCGGCTTCGGCATCGCCTTCCCAAGCC
>JAFEFK010000213.1 GCA_018240625.1 Pseudomonadota bacterium | reverse complement strand
TTCATCTGGTTGTTCTTTCCGATCACAGTGCTGTTTCAGCGTGCCGCCTTCGACCCGCGAGAGACGGCTCGAACGGCAACACGATGGGCGCTCGGCGTGGCCTTTGGCCTGATGATCCTCGCTCTGCCTGTGTTTCCGAAATATTTTCAGGCTATCGGAAACAACCTTGCGGCGACCTTCGTTCTGATCGCTGCATTGGCCTGGCACATCCATCATCCGCCGGAAGCGACCAGTTTGGATTCGGCTGTGCCGGCAGGAAAAGTCTGATCGTTGTTCGAGTCGGAAAGTCAGGGAAAGCCGAATGTCCAGCACATCAAAACTTCAACCGGTTCTTGACCGTATTGATGCCGACTTTGACAACTGCCTCGAGCGGTTGTTTGCGCTGCTGCGCATCAAGTCGATCTCAGCCGATCCTGGCTTTGCGGGAGATTGCAAGGTCGCTGCCGATCATCTCGCCGCCGACATCGCGACGCTGAATTTTAAGGCCGAGGTTCGTCCGACGGCTGGACACCCCGCGATTGTCGCCAAGAGCAATAGCAACACCGGATCGCGGCCGCACGTTCTGTTCTACGGCCACTACGACGTTCAGCCAGTCGACCCGCTGAATTTGTGGAATCGCCCCCCATTCGAGCCTGAAGTCGTGACCCATGCCGATGGCCGCAAGATCATCGTGGCGCGCGGCGCGGAGGACGACAAGGGTCAGTTGATGACGTTTGTCGAGGCCTGCCGCGCCTGGGTTTCGGTGACCGGATCGCTACCGCTCGATGTGACGATCTTGATCGAAGGTGAGGAGGAGGTTGGTTCGAAGAACTTCGTGCCATTCCTCGAACAGAACAAAAAGGATTTTGCCGCGGACGTCGCGCTGGTGTGCGATACCGGGATGTGGGATCCCAACACGCCCGCGATCACGACATCGCTGCGCGGGCTGGTCTACGAGGAAGTGGTGATCAAGGCCGCGAATCGCGATCTGCATTCCGGCATTTTCGGTGGCGGCGCGCGAAACCCGATCCGCGTTCTCACCCGAATCCTCGGGGTTCTCCAGGACGACAATGGCCACATCACCATTCCCGGGTTCTACGATGGCGTGAAGGATTTGCCGCCTGAGATTCTTGCCCAGTGGAAGAATCTCAATCTAACGCCAGACACTTTCTTGAAGCCGATCGGCTTATCGATTCCGGCCGGTGAAAAGGATCGTCTGCTGATCGAGCAGGTATCGTCCCGACCGACCTGCGACATCAACGGGATCATCGGCGGTTATACGGGCGAGGGCTCCAAGACGGTGATCGCAGCTCAGGCTTCGGCTAAGGTCTCGTTCCGTCTTGTCGAAGGCCAGGATCCCCTGAAAATACGGGCGGCTTTTCGTGCCTTCGTGAAGGAGCGCGTGCCGAAGGATTGCTCGGCCGAATTCATCGATCACGCCTACGCGCCTGCAATCGCATTGGACTGGACCATGAAGCCACTGACCGCTGCGAAGCAGGCCTTGACCGACGAATGGAACAAGGAGGCACTGCTGATCGGCTCCGGCGCGTCAATTCCTATCGTCGCTGATTTTAAGAAAACGCTCGGGTTGGACACCGTGCTGGTCGGCTTCGGACTCGACGATGACAACATCCATTCACCGAACGAGAAGTACGATCTGAAGAGTTTTCACAAGGGTATCCGGTCGTGGGCGCGGATTCTTGCGGCGCTCGCGGAGATGCCCCGCTGAGGTGACTATCGTTCATGAAAACGCCGCCCGGAATTGGGCGGCGTTTTGATTGGCGTGTAGAGGGTGATGAACTTACTCTACACTAACTCTCAGGTCTTGTAACTGGGGTCGAGCCGATCAAGTTTGCGCAGCAGCGGCGGCCACACCAGCGTGGTCGAACGCAGTTCGGCGCGATCAGGATTGCCAACCACCATCGTATTCTTGTCGATCACCGCCTGCTCGACGGGATAGGCGGTCGGGCCGAGCATGCGCGTACGGACTTGCATGGTGCAGGCGCGCTCGAGATGGAACATTCGCTCAAAGGCGGATGCAACCGAAC
>JAFEFK010000212.1 GCA_018240625.1 Pseudomonadota bacterium | reverse complement strand
GTGATCATATGCGCGAGCCGATCGAGGCCGGCGCACATATTCTGCTCTGGAGGACCAAAAGAAAAACGCATCCAACTTGAACCGATCCAGCTTTCGCGGACTGCGCCAGGGTTCACGTCGAAATGGCGGCCCGGAACCGTCATTACGCGATGCTTTAGCCCATTCTCGTAGAACGCCTGTGCATCGTTAAGCGGCCGCTGCAAGTGCTCCAGTGAAGCCCAAAGGTAGAACGTCCCCAGACTTGGATAAGGCACTTGAAGTCCCATCTTCTTTGGCGCCTCTAACATGAGAAGGCGCTTCTTGCTGAACGCTGCGCGCACGGCCATGCCCTCGGAATCTGCGACGGCAGGCCGTAGTGCCCTGGTGGCAAGCCGTTGCAGGATCACAGGCGCGCCACCGTCAATTGCGCTTGCGGCGCGAGCGACGTTCTCAACAACTTCCGTTGGGCCAACAATCCAACCCACACGCCATCCTGGATAGCGGAATCCTTTCGTTAATCCGTCAATTATGACGACCGGATCGGACTCCACGTCTTTAACGTACTCGGCCGCGGAGACCGGCCGCTCGGCCGGCCCTCCTTCTTCGTCGTAGATAAACTGCGAATAGAACTCATCGAGGAGCAGCCAAACGTTCTTTCGGCGAGCCAGGTCCAAATAACCCGCCAGATCTTCTTCCCCAACAAGGGCCCCCGTTGGGTTGCATGGATTGCTCAAAAGCAGCGCGTCCAATCGTGACTTGGCGACCTCAAACTCAAGCTCGTCCGGGCTTAGCTGATATGCGTGGCGATGCGAAACATTGATGGCCACCGGCGTCAGTCGGTAGCGATGATAGTCCAGCAGATCTTCATAAGCAGTGTAATCCGGGCCGATGTGCCCGAATCGCACCGATCCGACGCTTGCCAACAGTCGTGACAGAATTAATCGCCCGCCTGCGCCGACGGCTACGTTCCGCTTGGTGTATTGCGACTTTTTGCCTTTGCGATAAAGACGATTGTAGTGCGCCGCGATGGCTTCTCGGAGCTCATCAATCCCACCTACCGGTCCGTAGGCGCAATCCGCTGTCGTCATTTCCACATTAAGAATGCGCTCGGGCGCTCCTGGAAGCGAATCAACCTCTGGCTGCCCCTGACCTAAATTCGCCCAATCGGGATGACCGTTTTGGAAGCCAAGCTTGCTTGCGTCCGCGACAACCCGAATGACTCCCATGTAAGGCAAATCGCGAAAGACTCCGGCGACGGCAATCGTCATCGATATCTCCTATGTATCGCGCCAACACCATAGCGCCGCACCGAAGGCTTCCGTTTGCTTTCTTCAGCTCAGAATGGCATGCTTTGCGCATTCAATTTGCAAACTCCCGAAATAATTGGAAGTCGCTTCCATGGATATCGTCGACTCTAAAATTCTGATCGCCTTGCAAGATGATGCAGATCTGCCGCTCGCTGAGATAGCCAAGCGCGCGGGTCTTTCGCCATCGCCTTGCTGGAGGCGGATGCAAAAGCTCTTTGAGGCGGGAGTAATCAGGAGAAGAGTCGCTCTCGTCGATCCCGAGAAGCTAAACGTTGGTACAGCAGTGTTCGTTAGCATCCGCACGAACCGGCATGATGCCGAATGGTCACGGCAATTTTGCGAAGGCGTCGCAAAGATTCCGGAGGTTGTCGAGTTCTATCGACTCGCGGG
>JAFEFK010000211.1 GCA_018240625.1 Pseudomonadota bacterium | reverse complement strand
GCTGATCAAGATCCTTGAAGGCGAGACGCCATACGACGTTTTTGTTCGGTGGAAGCCGCTTTACGAGCAGCCGATCGGCTGGGATCCGGACATCAACGACGGTGTGCGGATGAATATTCGCCCCTTTATGACCGCGCGTCCATTGAATGCACGCGGCGCGAATGCTTGCATCCTGCGCAGCACGCCTAAGATCAAATGGGACAAGGACCGCGGGAAGGAACCGCTTCGCGACAAGGCCGAGTATCCCTGGTTCTGGGGCTGGAACGAGTTGAGTGTCGATTTTGCCGGCGGTACCGAGTTCGATGGCAATCGCTGGAACGATCTCCACTACAGACGCACCGCGAAGCAGTCTGCTCGTGATCGCTACCGCTTATCCCTGGGAGGCAAGGCTTGACTGTCTCTGCTTCCAAGACGCTCATCGATGCACTGCAAGACTCCTTCACCGGCGCCTTGCGGTCGCCAGATGGCACAACCGCGCCAGTCGCACTCCTTTGGACCGACGCCGACGGGCAGTGGCGGCAGCTCGTTCAAACATTGATGAAGGCGATTCCCGAGCTCTACGCTCTCGGTCCGTACGTACCTGAAGAGCGCCAGGGGCCGGTGATCTGGCTTAAATGTATCATCGAACGGACCCTGCCGTATGGCTCTCCCGCTCCCGACATGGTGCCGATTCTCTATCTCCCCAACATCAGCCGGCAGGATCTCCGTGCTGGCGGCGATTGCCCGACTGACCTACAGCCCCTCGTTGAGCTTCAGTACCGCGGCGCGGTTTGGCACCAACGAAATGGTCGAGATTGGACCGTGGACGCCTTCCTGACGTCCGAGGATGGCGTCGGTCTCGATATCGGTAGAGACAATCGTACCCGTGATGCCATGCTACGGTCGCTGGTATTGTTGGCGCCTGAGCCACTCGCAGGTCTTCGCGGGCGGCGACTGGAGGCCGACGATTTCGACCGGCTAGCCATCGACGATCCAGTTCGCGATCTGCTCAGCTGGATGAGCGATACGGATGGATTTGAGCGACGCTGCGATCCGAACCGCTGGGCGACGTTTAGAGATATTTGCTGGCGTGAATTTAGATTCGATCCGGACGAGGACGGAATTCAAGGAGCCGCCGATGCGCTGCTTCACGGCGGCGGAAAATGGGATGACGTTTGGCGGCGCTTTTGCGATGCACCGCGCCTTTATCCGGGTGTGTCGGCCGCATTGCGTCAGGCCCGACCGCGCGACCTGCTCGGTCTCGCCGACCATTCCCGTCGGCCCGCCCTAAACGAGGAACAGGAAGTTAAGCTTCGCAAGGAACTCGAAGCCACTCTCTCACTTCCGCATGCCCAAGCCTGCGACAAGGTTGAGAAGCTCGACAATGAGCATAAGGAACGGCGTGGCTGGGTCTGGGCGCAGCTCGGGGAAAGTTCCTACGCTCTAGCCCTTGAACCGCTCGGACGCCTAGCGAAGGCAGCCAAGGCCACGCTCGGCGGCCCCACGCTTGAAGCTGCCGCAGCAGACTATGCATCCCACGGTTGGCGCTGCGACCGTGCAGCAATGGAAGCACTCTGTTGCCTGAAGCAAGGCCCAGAAAATGGCTTGGTCACGAAGGTCATGCGGACGCTTTACGAGCCATGGCTTGATCGCTCGGCCCGTCGGTTTCAGGAGCTCATGTCCGCCCCTGGGGTGGATCCGCACAAGCTGACCACAGCCGTCGCCGCCGAACGAGACACGTGCGTGTTGTTTGCCGACGGGCTGCGCTTTGATGTGGGGGCGGTCCTGCAGGAACGCCTCGAGTCCGAAGGCTTGCGGGTGCGAATCTCTCATCGAATTGCACCGATCCCGACAGTCACAGCGACGGCGAAGCCGGTCGCATCTCCTGCGCACGGATCGTGTTCCGGCAAAGCCGACGCTGAAGATTTCACCCCGGTGGTCACGGCAAGCAATCAGCCGGCGAACGCCTCTAGGCTGCGAGACGCGATGGCCCGTGCCGGAGTCGAGATTCTCGACCAGGATCAATCGAAGATGGCCGTTAGCGGCGACGCAGGCGGTTGGACCGAGAGCGGTAGGCTCGACACGCTGGGACATTCACTCGGTGCTCTCCTGGTTCGTCAGATAGATCCCGAAATCGACTCCCTCGCGGACCGTATCAGCAGTTTGCTGAACGCCGGATGGAGCAAGGTCCGCGTCGCTACGGACCATGGGTGGCTCCTTCTTCCCGGCGGGTTGCCAAAGGTCGATCTTTCCCCGCATTTGGTTGCCACAAAATGGTCGCGATGCGCCGCGGTCAAAGATGGCTCTACCCCGAACATTCCGACCTACTCCTGGTATTGGAATCCACTGC
>JAFEFK010000210.1 GCA_018240625.1 Pseudomonadota bacterium | reverse complement strand
CGCACGCATGACGATGCGAGACCTGAGTGAGGCCGCGATCGAGGCTTATCTGGATGTGGCCGGCGACGCCGTCACGTCGAGCGTTGGCGCCTATCAGCTTGAGGGACTCGGCGTCCATCTGTTCAGCCGGATCGAGGGCGATCATTTCACGATTCTGGGCTTGCCGCTGCTGCCGCTGCTTGCTTTCCTGCGTCGCCAGGGGCTGCTGTCACTGTGATGTCGGGAACGTCGGAAATGCGGGTGCTCGGACTGACCGGGTCGATCGGAATGGGCAAATCGACCACCGCGAAACTTTTTTCGGAAGCCGGGGTGCCGGTCTATGACGCGGATGCGACCGTTCACAAGGTTTACGAGGGCGAGGCTGCTCCGGCGATTGAAGCGGCGTTTCCCGGAACAACCGTCAACGGCAGGGTTGATCGCGAGAGATTGTCGGCGCGGGTGGTGCATGATCCCGCGGCCATGAAGCGGCTCGAGCAGATCGTGCATCCGATGCTGCGGGCCTATCATCAGAAATTTCTGGATGACGCCGAGAAGTCCGGTGCGCCGGTCGCGGTGGTGGACGTGCCGCTGCTGTTTGAAACCGGCGGAGAGGCGCGTGTCGATGCCGTCGTGGTGGTCTCGACGTCGCCCGAGGCGCAGCGCGAACGGATTCTGGCGCGCGATAACATGACCCATGAAAAGCTGGATTCGATTCTGGCCCGGCAACTGCCGGACGCTGAAAAGCGCAAGCGAGCGGATTTCATAGTGGATACATCGCACGGGCTCGATCCCGTGCGCGTGCAAATCAGGGAAATCCTCGCCGAGGCTGTTAAAATGCCGAGACGGCGACCTGATTCGCTGGTTTGACGGACATCCATGCGCGAAATCGTTCTCGATACCGAAACGACCGGACTGGACCCGCTGCGCGGCGATCGTCTGGTCGAAGTCGGATGCGTTGAGATCTTCAACCGGATGCCGACGGGGCAGACGTTCCACCGCTACATCAATCCGGAACGCGACATGCCGCAGGAGGCGTTCGCGGTGCATGGCCTGTCCAGCGAGTTCCTCGCCAACAAGCCGCTGTTCATGCACATCGTCGATGAATTTCTGGAATTCATCGGGGATGCGCCGCTGGTCATCCACAATGCCTCGTTCGATATCAGCTTTATCAACGCGGAGCTGGACCGTCTGAAACGTGCGGCGATCAAGCGCGACCGCCTGGTGGACACGCTGTTGCTGGCGCGACGGAAGCACCCCGGCGTGTCAAACCGGCTTGACGATCTCTGTTCGCGCTATGCCATCGACAATTCCCGCCGCACCAAGCACGGCGCGCTGCTCGACGCCGAACTGCTCGCGGAAGTCTATATCGATCTGATCGGCGCGCGGCAGTCGCAGTTGATCCTTGCGGAAACCACGTCACGTCAGGCCGGCGCAACGTTGGATGCGCCAAGACGCCAGCGAATCGCACCCCTTATGCCACGCGTGAGCGACGCCGATCGTGTCGCGCACCGCGACTTTGTCGCAACGCTCGGCGAAAAGGCGATCTGGAAAGAATTCTTCGGGAGCGAAAGTCAGGAAGCGCGCGCGGCCGATTAACTCGGCTTCTGCTGCGCCGCAGCCTGCCGTTCCATGTTCTGCCGGTACAGGCCGACGAAATCTACCGGATCGAGCATCAGCGGGGGAAATCCGCCATCGCGAACGGCGGTTGCAATGATCTCGCGCGCGAACGGGAACAGCAGCCGCGGGCACTCGATCATGATCAGCGGATGCAGATTTTCCTCCGGAACGTTAGCAATCCGGAACACGCCTGCATAGGCCAGTTCGAAGCTGAACATCAGCTTGCCGCCATTTTCGGCTTTGCCTTCGACCGAAAGCGTCACTTCAAATTCGTTCTGGGCCACATTGTTGGCGCCGACGTTGATTTGAATGTTGATCGACGGCTGTTGCTGTTGGGGGCCGAGCGAGGATGGCGCGTTTGGATTCTCAAATGAGAGGTCCTTGGTGTACTGCGCCAGCACATTCAACTGGGGCGGAAGGGCTGCCTCGGGAGGTGTGCCGTTGCCGTTGGTCATGGATATCTCTCCTGGGGCGTTTCAAGCAAAGCTTGTAAGTAACTGTGCCCGGGCTGAAGGGTTAAAGTGCCACATTGAGGCGAGTGGCTATCATAGCCGTGCCGCCGTCCACAAGGACGGCCGATACGCCAAACGCATCCCCGGTCAACTGCCAGCGTTGGGATCGCGCAGCTTTGATGGCGGCTCCAGGCGTCATTTGCGAGGCAAAAGGGCTTAAATTATTGAAGGAACGTGCCTTCTCCGTGTAATCAAATTTCCACTTTGACTTGAAAGGCGCTACTATTCGTCAAAATCAGCAGCTAAAGGGTGATCGCTGCCGGATAGGTGTTGCTGTGCCAAAACGCGCCATTGGCTGGACCGGTTTTCGTGCCTACATGACTTGGCTCCACCCGATGCGCTCCTGTCGTTCTCCAAGGGAACGCTCTTTTACCGGGCCAGATCCGGTGCCGATCAGAAAGTGAAGACGACGTGGATATTTACACCATCATTTTCTTGGCGCTCGCAGTCTTCATTTTCCTGCGTCTGCGCAACGTGCTCGGACAGCGCACGGGAAGTGAACGGCCGCCCTACGACGGTGCCGCGAGGGATGTCCTGCAGAGAACGCAGGACAATAATGTTGTTCCAATACCGGGCGCTTTAATCGATCAGGCGCCTCTGGCCCCGACGGCCGATGCGACGCCCGCCCCCGATCGCTGGAAAAATCTGGCAGAGCCCGGCTCATCCCTTGCGGTTGGGCTCGACGCTATCGCTGCCCAAGACTCCTCCTTTGATCCGAAGCATTTTCTCAGCGGTGCACGTAGTGCCTACGAGATGATCGTGTTGGCATTTGCTAACGGCGATCGCCGTGCTTTGAAGGATCTGTTGTCATCGGAAGTCTATGAAAGTTTCGACGCAGTCATCAAGGATAGGGAAAAGCGCGAACAGAAGACGGAAACGCGCTTTGTCTCGATCGAAAAAGCCGAACTAACTGGCGCAGAGGTACGGGATCGCACATCGCAACTGACGGTTCGCTTTGTTTCGCAGATGATCTCGGTGACTCGCGACAAGGCGGGCACGATTGTTGACGGGAACGCGGACAAGATTTCCGATATCACTGACGTTTGGACATTTGCTCGCGATACCTCGTCGCGTGATCCGAACTGGAAACTGGTTGGCACCGGAAGCACCAATTGATCTATCCCGGTTAAAGCGGTGCGTTGTCGGATTCTCCGTCGCTGCCGTGCTGACGGCAGTTCCAGCCGCAGCTCATCCCGTTCGTCATCACCAGAATTGGCCGCTTGAGTTCACCGGCAGTCAATACATCCCGGTCACGTGGGCGGATATCGTCGGCTGGGCCGACGACGATCATCTCCAGGCCTACAAGGCATTTCGTGCAAGCTGTCGGGCTGTCGCCGCACAGCGGATTCCAGCCGTCGGCCAGAAGGCGCTCGGCACATCCTTACAGGAGCCATGCCGCGCAGCGAAGGCCGCAAATATCTCGGACAACGGCGAGGCCCGCGCATTCTTTGAAACGCACTTCAAGCCGCTGCGAATTTCCCGCCTCGGCGAAGCGGACGGCTTTGTTACAGGCTATTACGAGCCGATCATCGACGGATCGCGCACGCGGACGGACGTTTACACCGTGCCGGTTTATCGCCGTCCTTCGAATCTCTTTGTTCGGGGCTTCACGCAGAGTTCGGTGACGTTGCCAAACAGCGGGCCGGTGTTCCGCAAGATTGGACGCCGAAAACTGGTCCCCTATTACGATCGCGCTCAAATCGAGGACGGCGCAATTGCCGGCCGTGGCCTTGAAATCTGCTGGCTGAAGAATCAGACCGATCTGCTTTTCACGCAAATCCAGGGCTCCGCGCGCGTCCGGCTTGAGGATGGCTCGACCATTCGTATCAACTACGACTCCTATAATGGATATCCGTATACGGCCGTCGGCCGTATCCTGATTGAGCGCAATATCATCCCGAAGGATCAAATGTCGATGCAACGCATCCGGCAATGGATGGATGAGAATCCGGATGGCGCCAACGAATTGCGCCGCCAAAACCGGTCGTATGTATTTTTCCGTGAGGTGAAGCTGTCAGACAAGGATGAGGCAGTTGGAGCACAGGGCGTGCCCTTGATGCCGGGCCGATCGATCGCGGTCGACAAGTCTCTCCATGTGTATGGAACGCCATTCTTCATTGAAGGCGAATTGCCGATCGACTCCGAGCAAGCAAAAACGCCATTTCACCGGCTAATGGTGGCGCAGGACACGGGTTCGGCGATCCTCGGTCCGGCGCGCGCGGATCTTTACTTCGGCGCTGGCGCGGAGGCGGGGCGGGTCGCCGGCCGGCTGCGGCACAACATGCACTTTGTGATCCTTGTACCGAACAGACTCAATCCTGTGGCCGGCGGCAAAACAATGCCGCTTCCAGAAGTGCGGCCGTCGGCAACGATCGCGAAATTGTTTCCGTCGAAGGACCAGAAGCCGGCGGACCAGAAGGCCACCACAAAAGAGCTGGCCGCGCCTGCCGCCGTTCCGGCCTCTGTCGATAAATCAGTTTCGTCAAAAGCCATTCCGCTGCCGGCGGTTCGCCCTGAGATCGGGTCGGATCGTCATCTGCGGCGGCCGCATCGTCGCTACCACCGCCACTATCGCTATCATCGTTATCGCCACGCACGATGAAACGCCCGCCGCCCGAACCGTCTGTGCGACCACGCCGCCAGCGCGCGCTGACCGAGGAGGAGCGCGAGCTATGGGAGAGCGTTGCGAAACAGTCGAAGCCGCTGCGAAAAACCGCTCGGCTGCCGAAATCGTCCGGAGAAATCCCGGCTGACGCCCCTCGCAAACCCACGGTGGCGTCCAGATCCGTCTCCGTCGCACCTGTTGTCAAACCCTCAAAATCTGGACTGCCACCGTTGTCGCCGATCGATCGCCGCGAACGCGCGCGCCTGTCGCGCGGCAAAGAAGATATTGAGGCGCGCATCGATCTGCATGGCATGACGCAGGCGCGCGCCCATCGGGCGCTGCATCATTTCCTGCTGCGTGCCAGCGACGGCGGCCTGAAATTCGTGCTTGTCATCACCGGCAAGGGCCGAACGTCAAGCCTCGACTCCGGCCGTGGCATCCTGCGCCAGCAGGTGCCGGAATGGCTCGCGCTTCCCGAGTTTCGCATCCTCGTGGTGGGCTTTGAGCAAGCCCATATAGGCCATGGCGGCGAGGGCGCGCTGTACGTACGGATCAGGAGGAGACGGTAGTTGCACCGTCATGGCCGGAGTTGTTCCGGCCATTCACGTCTTTGAACCAGCAATGCTTTCAAGACGTGGATGCCCGGCATAAAGCCGGGCATGACAAATGAGTCCTGAGTTTCAGCGTCACAAAATGAACCTGCTCAGATCGGCATTCCTGGCGAGGTCGCCGACGTGCTTTTGAACATACCCAGCATCGATACGAATGGTCTCTCCGTTCCGATCCGGTGCAGCGAACGAGATGTCGTCGAGCACGCGCTCCATGACAGTCTGCAATCGACGAGCACCAATGTTCTCGACCGTTGAGTTCACGGCGACGGCAATGTCCGCAAGGGCGTCGATGGCATCGTCGGTAATGTCGAGTGTGACGCCCTCCGTCTGCATCAATGCGACGT
>JAFEFK010000020.1 GCA_018240625.1 Pseudomonadota bacterium | reverse complement strand
GACTCCGATGTCGCCGGTTCGGAAATATCCATCCGCCGTCATGACCATCGCGGTTTCATCGGGCCTGTTCCAGTAGCCCGCCATTACCTGCGGGCCCTTGGCGCAGATCTCGCCAGCCTCGCCGAGCGGCACTTCCTTGCCGTCGTCGTCGCGGATGGAGATGTAAGTCGACGGGACGGGGAGGCCGATCGTGCCGGTGAAGCTATCGATGGTGGCGGGGTTGCATGTCAGGGTTGGCGACGTTTCCGAAAGGCCATAGCCTTCCGACAGCGGGCAACCGGTGGTCTTGAGCCAGTTCTCCGCGACCGCCTTCTGCGTCGCCATGCCGCCGCCGTTCGACACCTTGAGCTTGGAGAAGTCGAGCTTGTCGAAGCCTGGCGTATGGAGCAGTCCATTGTACAGCGTGTTCACCGCCGGGAAGAAGCTCACCTGATATTTCGACAGCTCCTTGACGAAGCCGGCCATGTCGCGCGGATTGGGGATCAGCAGGTTGACGCCACCGGAGCGCACGCCGAGCAGGTAACAGGCGGTGAGCGCGAACACGTGATAGAGCGGCAGCGCGCAAACGATGAAGAGTTCATCGACGATGGGCGGTTTCTTCAGGGCGGGCTGCAGCCAGGCATCGTTCTGCAGCACGTTGGCGAGAATATTGCGATGGAGCAGAGTGGCTCCCTTCGAAACGCCGGTCGTGCCGCCGGTGTACTGAAGGAAGGCGACGTCGTCCGGTCCGAGCTTCGGCTTGTTGAGCTTCATGCCGCGCCCGGCGGCGATCGCGTCGTTGAATTTGATGGCGCCGGGTATCGACGATGGCGGCACCATCTTCTTCACCTTGCGAACCACGAAGTTCACGATCACGCCCTTGAAGCCGAGCAGGTCGCCCATGCTGCCGACAATGACGTGCTTGACCGCAGTCTTGGCCAGTACTTGCTGCACGGTCGGCGCAAAATTCTCCAGAACGATGATTGCTTCCGCGCCGGAGTCCTTGAGCTGATGCTCGAGCTCGCGCGGGGTATAGAGCGGATTGACGTTGACCACCGCGTAGCCTGCGCGCAGCACGGCCGCGGTCGATACCGGGTATTGCAGCACGTTCGGCATCATCAGCGCGACGCGCGCGCCTTTTTTCAAGCCCTTGCTTTGCAGGAACGCGCCGAGCGCCGCCGACAGTTCGTCCAGCTCGCGATAGCTGATCGCCTTGTCCATGCAGATGAACGCGCGGCGATCGCGGAATTTCGCAAAGCTCTCTTCAAGCAAATCGACCAGCGACGCATATTGCGAGGTGTCGATGTCGGCGGGCACGCCAGCCGGATACTGCTTGAGCCAGATACGCTCCATGGTCCTTCCCCTCTGTCATCCCGCTGTTGCCGCGGATGTCTTGTCTTGAGGAAGTATTGAGCGAAGCGCCTATCCAAGGCAAGCGGCTGCGCGCCAAGGACGCACCCGCGCGGCCCGGCGTGCGGTGCGTTGTCGCGCCGGTTGCGGTGTCAGGTGCGGGGCTTCCGGTCCGCGGCGGGCTTGGCTTCGGTTGTGGCGTTCTTCGGCTTGGGCT
>JAFEFK010000209.1 GCA_018240625.1 Pseudomonadota bacterium | reverse complement strand
AGGTCCAGTATGTTCTTGTTCGGAAGAACCGCGGCCGGACATCGGTCCGGCCAATGCGGCGAAACGGCGCTCAGAGCGCGGCGCGGGCATCCCAATCAAGCATCGGACGCGGGCGCGCGATCTGCGACATGGATGAATTCATCGGCAAACCTCCCCGGTTCGAGCAAAAAGGTCCGGCGTTATAGATGCGCGATGCGCAATTGGCAAGATCGCACGATGCCTTCACGCCCGATCTCCGTAAAACGTGACTCAAAAGCCTCAGTGCGAGGGCTCCGCGGTCACACTGGCCGGCTTGTTCAGCAGGAAGACCAGCAGGGTCAGGCCAACATAGAACAGTGTCAGCAGGAAGAAGGCATCGCCGTAGCCCATCACCACCGCTTGCCGATGCACGATCATCGAGAGCTGCTTCATCGCCATCAGCGACGCGTTGCCCATTCCCTGGAATTTCTGCGTCAGCATGTTGAGTGTTTCGGTCGCGGTCGCGTTGCCCCATGTGACGCGGTCGTGCAGCCTTGAAATGTGCAGGTCGGTGCGGTCATTCAGCACCTGATTGATGACGGCCAGTCCTACCGCACCGCCGAGATTGCGCGTCAGATTGAACAGACCCGATGCATTCTTCACCCGGTCCGGCGGCAGCGTGCCGAGCGCGATATTGTTGACCGGCACCATCGCCAGCATCATGCCGATGCCGCGCAGGATCTGCGGCACCAGCAGCTCATAGAAATCAAAGTCGCGGGTGATCCACGTCATCTGCCATGAGCCCAACGCGAAAATCACGAGGCCGGCGGCGATGATGTAGCGCATGTCGAACTTGGCCATCAGCCGGCCGACCACCGGCGCGGTCAGGAACATGGTGATGCCCGAGACGAACATGGTCTCGCCGATCATCAGCGCGTTGTAGCCGCGCACCTCCGCGAGATAGCGCGGATAGATGTAGGTCAAACCGTAAAGGCCAATGCCGACGCAGAACGAAATCAGGCAGCCGACGCCGAAATTGCGATTGGTGAAGGTCCTGATGTCGACGATCGGTTCCTTCGCCGTCAGCACGCGCCAGAAGAACGCGATCGCCGAAACCACGCACACCACGGCGCAGATCGCCACCGATGTATCCTGCAGCCATTCGTACTGCGGTCCCTCCTCCAGCACATATTCCAGCGAACCGAGGAACCCGGCCATGGTGATGAGGCCCCACCAGTCGAAGCGATCGAGCAACGCGAAATTTGGCTCGTCGAAATCCACCAGCGCCAGCACACCGATCGTGATGATGACGCCGGGAAAGATGTTGACGAAGAACAGCCAGTGCCACGACATCAAATCCGTGATGTAGCCGCCGACGGTCGGGCCGATGGTCGGCGCCAGTGTGGCGACGAGGCCGATGATCGGACCGACGATGTTAAACTTGCTGCGCGGAAACACCGTATAAGCGGATGCGAACACGGTCGGGATCATGCCCGCGCCGAGAAAGCCCTGAATCGCCCGCCAGACGATCATCTGGTCGATCGAGGTCGCAAATCCGCACAGAAAACTTGCGAAGGTAAATCCGGACGCCGAAACCGCGAACAACAGCCGGGTGCCGAGTGCGCGCGACAAAAATCCCGACAATGGAATCGCGATCACCTCGGCGATCAGGTACGCCGTCTGCACCCACGACACTTCGCTCGAGCTGGCGGACAGTCCGGCCTGGATTTCGGCAAGCGAGGCCGAGACGATCTGGATGTCCAGGATCGACATGAACATCCCGAACACCATGATAAGGAATGCCAGCAGCCGCTTCGGCGCGATGCGATCTGCGTCGGCGGCGCTGGCCGGCGAGTTCATGGCTGGCGAAGCTGTGGTGGCTGACGACATCTCGGCCTCTCAGTTTCATCGCGTCATCGTCATCCCCGCGCAATGGCTTCGCCATTGTCGCTGGAGGTGCGAGCGTTAGCGCCTCGAAGGATGACTTGCGTCCAACTCGCCATCCTTCGAGGCTCGGGCTTTGCCCTCGCACCTCAGGATGACGAAAGCAGTCAGCGCGCCTTTGACGAGGCGTCCTTGCGCGTATCGACGGTGACGTAGACCGACATGCCGGCGCGCATCAGATGCTGCTTCGCGACGTCGGCGGGCACACGGATCCGCACCGGCACGCGCTGCACGATCTTGGTGAAGTTGCCGGTGGCATTGTCGGGCGGCAACAGCGTGAACACCGAACCCGAGGCGGGCGCGATGCTTGCGACGACACCCTCGATCTGCTCGTCCTTGTTGGCATCGACCGAGATGTTGACCGGCTGCCCGGGCTTCAACCGGCTCAGCTGCGTCTCCTTGAAGTTGGCATCGATGTAGACATCGTCGAGCGGCACGACATTGGCGAGCCGCTGGCCGGGCTGGATGTAATCGCCTTCGTTGACGAGGCGATTGGAAAAGATGCCATCGACCGGCGCGGTGATCGTGGTGAACGCGAGATCGCGTTCGGCCTTGGCGAGCGCCGTCTTGAGTTCGTCGAGCTGGCCGCGCGCTTCCATCTGTTGCGCCTTGATGACGTCCACATTGTCGCGCGCCGCATCCAGCGCGGCCTTCGCCGCCTGCACGGAGGCGACGGCCTGATCGCGCGTAGCCAGCGAAACTTCATAGGTCGCCCTTGAGGCGAACCCCTTGTCGCTCAGGGTTTGCTGCCGTTCGAAATCCGACTGGCCGCGCTTGACGGCGGCTTCCGCGGACGTGAGCTGTGCCTGTGCCTGATCGACCGCGCTATTTTGCGCGACGATCTGGCGGCCGATGCGTTCGATGGTTGCTTCCTGGGTTGCGATCTTATTGCGCGCGGTCTGCGCGGCGAGCACATAGTCGCCGTCGTCGATTTTGAACAGCAACTCGCCCGCTTTCACCGGCGTGTTGTCGCCGACCGCGACGCGCGCGAGGTGACCGGCGACGCGCGCGCCGAGCGTGGTGTTGTTGGCGCGGACGTAAGCGTCGTCGGTGCCGATCATGAAGCGGCCAACGAGCACGTAATGAACGCCATAAGAAATTGCGGCCAGCGCAAGCAGCGCGCCCACGCCCATCAGCACAAATTTGCGCTTGCCGGATTTCGGCGCAGCCGCCGACGTCGCGGCGGGCGCCTCCGGCGTATCGTTTGCGGGCTTGTCCGAAGGCGGGACGTCGCCGGTGCGACGCGCGGAGGGGTTATCGAGGGATGTGCCGGCCAATGTCGGCGCTCCGTGGATCTGCTCGACGTTGTTGTCGGCCATATCCTCCGTCCGAACGATGCGGGCGGCCTGATCTCTTGCTGCGGCCATGAAGGCCTCCTCTTGAAACTGGCTGCCACCGATCGGCCTCAGCCCGCGCGGTT
>JAFEFK010000208.1 GCA_018240625.1 Pseudomonadota bacterium | reverse complement strand
CGAGCCCCTTGGCGCAGGTCCAGGATCGAAAACTCCGGTCAGGAGATCCAGAGCTGTTGCTGCTGTCGTAACAATGCGCGCCCCAACCGTTGTCATATTCGGTGCCCGCCAGTTCCCGGGTGCCGCGCAATTGCGGGCGATCCGAAAATCCGCGGGAAAAATCCGGCGTGCGGCCATCACGCATCGCTGTGAGAATATCGCGACGGCGGACCTGATCGCCAAAAAAATGCGGCGAGGCCGGAACGACGACGGAGTTGTCCGGCTTTGCCGCCATCCAGTCGACGCCCGGAAAATGGAAGCCGCCGATGCCGCGGGTTTGATGGCAGCCCGCGCAAGTGATGTCGTTGAGCCGCCGCTCGAACCCGGCGACCGAGCGGATGTTTTGAAATGCGACGCCCCTGGCGGCGGCCTTTTGCAGAGCCGTCACGACCTCGGGCTCGGGAAATACGGCCTTCGTATCATTCGGTCTCACCAAACCAAAGGCCGGCTGCGCCTCCGATGGCGCAAATCCCACCGGGGTCGGCGCGATGGCGCCGGTGGCAAGAAATGCGTCCGGCAGCACCAGCGTGCCGCGGTCGAGCTCGGCGAGGTGATCCGGCGCGAGCAGCAGCCAGCGCCGGAATTCCGCCGCAAGCGCTGGATCGGACATGATCCGCGCACGATCGATCTGGTTTTCAAGCCGCACCTTTTCAAACCTGCCCGCCTGCTTATCGTAATCGAACACGTTCAGCAGATAGTCGGTGCGAAAATCCCTTACCGCCGATTTCGGCGCGTGCGCGATTTGCAAGTTGGTCTCGATGCGAAACAGGTTCTCCGGCCGAAGCAATGCGAGCGGACCGCCCGGCGACATCAGCTTGATTGCAAGGTCAATGCCCGACTGCGGCAGATCGGCCGTTGCCAACCATCTCCGAGCGATCTCCGCGCAGGAGACTGGTGACGATTTGTCTTTCGCACTGAATACGGCGTTCAGCGTCATCGGCAAACGGGGCGAACTCTCTCCGTCGTCAGGCTTCGCCGCATCGATACGAGTCAGACGATAGATCAGCCTGATCTCGCCGCAGGTCTGCGGCGACACGTAAGCCCGGTCCATGCGATTGACGATGCCCGCCAGCACGAACCGCGTTTTTCCGGAATAAAGCGCATCGCGGTCGAACAGTTGAAAATCGAACGCGTTGCCGACGCCGATGGTTTCCCCGGGAAGACCAGCCTTGTGCTCGGCAATGTAGCGATCGAATTCGGCGTCGATCGCTTTGCGCACCGGCGCCATCGACGGCAACGCAAACAACGCGTCGTTCCGCAGGAGGCCGCCACTGGACCCTGCAGCATCGAAGATGCTGCGGATGCCGAAACCCACATCATCCGAACCGCTACCCCTGTGCTCTCTCAGATCGAGTTCGCGCAGCGACAGCGGATCGGTGACCGCAAGACCACGT
>JAFEFK010000207.1 GCA_018240625.1 Pseudomonadota bacterium | reverse complement strand
CGTAGTTGTATGTCGTGAGATCGCTATGCGACAGTTTTCCTGTCAGCGCGGCCCTGGTGTCGGCAATAACGCCTGACGGCGTGATCGGCAGCAGCTTGCGGCGGAAACGTCCCGTTGCGAACCCGGTTATGAGGTAGACGAGGCCGTTGACCATCAACAGCCACATCGCCGCGAAATGCCAGAGCAGCGCGCCGCCGAGCCAACCGCCGAGCGTGATGGAGGGCGAGAACGTGAAATCGAACAGCGGCGAGGCGTTGTAGATCTGCCAGCCCGACATGATCATCATCACCATCGCCACCGCATTGATCCAGTGCATCGTGCGCACCCAGGCCGGCTGGATCACCTTGGAGGGCGGCGAGGTGCTTTCAATGCCGTTGGCTGAAATAATGCTCGTCATGGCTCGATCCATATACCAGCCCGGCGCAGCAGGAACGGATGCGACGAGTCTCACCATACTCTACGACAGAACCCCGGCTTTGTTACGCTGTTCCGGTGCATCCTTGGCGGATCGCCCAACCGCATCTTTCACAAAAAAGCGAGCCGGGTCGCCCCGGCTCACCAATTCGCCCCGCCGCACAAGCGCCGGGAGGTGCAGCGCCGTTACGGCATCAGAACGGTATCGACCACGTGGATCACGCCGTTCGACTGATTGACGTTCGGGATCGTGACGGTGGAGCTACCGCCCTTGGCGTCCACCAGCATGACGGTGCCGCCCGAGTTCTTGACCGTCAATTCTTCGCCTTCGACAGTCTTGAGCTTCTTGCCGTCGGTCAGATCGGAAGCCTCGAGCTTGCCGGGCACAACGTGATAGGTCAGAATCTTGGTCAGTGTGGCCTTGTTCTCAGGCTTCACAAGATTGTCGACCGTTCCCGCCGGCAGCTTGGCGAAAGCTTCGTTGGTCGGCGCGAACACCGTGAACGGGCCCTTGCCTTCCAGCGTCTTCACCAGGCCCGCAGCCTTCACCGCGGCGACCAGCGTGGTGTGATCCTTGGAGTTCACCGCGTTCTGGATGATGTTCTTCGAGGGATACATCGCGGCGCCGCCGACCATGACGGTCTTCTCGCCGGACATCTCGCTCTTCATCATCTTGTCTTTGGCGCTGGCTGGCGCAGTGAACGTTCCGGCAATGGTCAGCGCGCCGAATGCAACCGCCGACAGAAATGTGATACGCTTGGACATGGATCGTCTCCCGATGGATTTGCAGCCGGCAGGCATTGCCGGCGATATTGCAGGGGCAACAGCGGCGCGCGATTGGCGTCGCCATTGCCCGAGCTACGGGAGTTTTGCAGAAGACGTTTCAGACGAAATTTTTCATCGTTGCTGAAACTATTTCACGGGCTGCACGTGTCCCCGCGCCTCGCGTTTCCGTGAGCGCGGGGTACATGGCCGGTTCCGTTATCAGCGCGTCGCCGATTGCGCGACAAAGCCCCTGTTCCAGGTGGGACTGATGAGGATTTCATTGATGCAGACGCGTGGCGGCATGCTGGCGACAAACGCGATGGTGCGCCCGAGGTCTTCCGGCTGCAGCATGCGGGCCTGCTCTTCCTCGCTCGGCACCACCGGGCGCAATTTGAGAATTGGCGTCGCGACCTCGCCCGGCGACAGGCAGCAGGCGCGCAGGCCGTTGACGCATTCATCCATGTTGAACGAATGAGTCAGCGCCAGCACGGCGTGCTTGGTCGCCGTATAGGCCGGGCCCGGCATCTTGGAGACATGCCGCCCCGCCCATGACGCGACATTGATGATGCAGCCGTCTTTCTGCGCGCGCATCGCCGGCAGCACCGCGCGCATGCAGTACAGCACGCCATTGAGGTTGATCTGGACCAATTTGTCCCAGCCTTCGGTCTCCATGTCGGCCCAGCTTCGCTTCGGCACGTTGATGCCGGCGCTGTTGACCAGAAGATCGATACGGCCGTGCTTCGCGACAATTTCCTTGGCGGCCTTCTCGGCATCGGCAGCCTTGCTGACATCGAGCGGCAAGACTTCGGCGGCACCGCCTTTAGCCTTGATTCCGGCTGCGACGGTGTCGAGCGCGTCCTTGCGCCGCCCGGAGATCACCACGATCCAGCCATCGGCCGCCAGGGCCTCGGCACCGGCCTGACCGATGCCGCTGCCGCCTCCCGTGACCCATGCGACGCGTTTTGTTGTGTTTGCCATTTCCGCCAGCCTTTTATTTGCGCTCGCAAGCGCGTTCTTGCTATTGAAAGGAAGCTGATCCCGCCGGACCAGCGCGTCCCACCCTGTTCCGGAATGATGCATGACCGCAACCGCAAACGCCAACCTGTTTTCCCGCCTGTTCGACGATCTTGATGACACCGCCCGTCTTGCGATCGAGACGCTCGACGGCCGGCACATCACCTACGGCGACCTGATCGCGTTCTCGGGCCGGATGGCGAATGTGCTGGTGGCGCGCGGCGTCAAGCCGGGCGACCGCGTCGCAGTGCAGGTCGAAAAATCGGTGCCCAACCTCGTGCTCTATCTCGCGACGGTGCGCGCGGGCGCTGTCTACCTGCCGCTCAACACGGCCTATACCCTCAACGAGCTCGAGTATTTCATCACCGACGCCGAGCCGTCGCTGGTGATCTGCGATCCGTCGAAAGCCGACGGCATCCGCGCGATCGCCGCGAAGGTGAAAGCCAAGGTCGAAACGCTCGGCGCTGACGGCAAGGGATCGCTGACCGAAGCTGCGGCCGCCGCAAGCCCGGAATTCACAACGGTCGCGCGCGCCAACGATGATCTCGCCGCCATCCTCTACACCTCGGGCACCACCGGGCGCTCCAAGGGCGCGATGCTGACGCACGACAATCTGGCGTCGAATTCGTATAGTCTCGTCGATTACTGGCGCTTCACCGACAGGGACGTGCTGATTCACGCGCTGCCGATCTATCACACCCATGGGCTGTTCGTGGCGAGCAACGTCACGCTGTTCGCGCGCGCCTTGATGATCTTCCTGCCGAAGTTCGATCCCGATCTCATTATCAAATTGATGTCGCGCGCCACCGTGCTGATGGGCGTGCCGACGTTCTACACGCGGCTTTTGCAAAATCCTGCGCTGACGAAAGAAGCAACGAAGCACATGCGGCTGTTCATCTCCGGCTCCGCGCCGCTGCTCGCCGACACTCACCGTGAATGGTCTGCCCGCACCGGCCACGCTGTGCTCGAACGCTACGGCATGACCGAGACCAACATGAATACGTCGAATCCTTATGACGGCGATCGCGTTCCCGGCGCCGTCGGCCGCGCGCTGCCCGGCGTGTCCGTTCGCGTGACCGAACCGGAGACCGGCAAGGAGCTGCCGCGCGAGACCATCGGCATGATCGAGGTCAAGGGCCCGAACGTGTTCAAGGGTTACTGGCGAATGCCGGAAAAGACCAAGTCTGAATTCCGCGACGATGGTTTCTTCATCACCGGTGATCTCGGCAAGATCGACAACAAAGGTTACGTCCACATTCTCGGACGCGGCAAGGACCTGGTGATCTCCGGCGGCTTCAACGTCTATCCGAAGGAAATCGAGAGCGAGATCGACGCCATGCCGGGTGTGGTGGAGGCCGCCGTGATCGGCGTTCCCCATGCCGACTTCGGCGAAGGCGTGACTGCGGTGGTCGTCTGCAACAAGGGCGCCGACGTCAGCGAGGCCAAGGTGCTCGGCGCGCTCGATGGGCGGCTGGCGAAATTCAAGATGCCGAAGCGCGTGATCTTCGTCGACGAACTGCCGCGCAACGCCATGGGCAAGGTGCAGAAGAACATTTTGCGCGACGCCTACAAGGACATCTACGCCAAGACGTGACCGGCAAGCAGGAGGTCGGGACTATCGCGACTAGTCGTCGATCTCTTCCTTGGTCAGCGCGCCCGTATGCGGATCGACGTGGAATTCCACGATCTTTCCGTTCTTGGTGCCTTTACCCTCCCAATGGCCGTCGTCTGCTTCCAGTCCCGTGATGTTGTTGTAGCCGGCCGCGCTCAGTTTTTGCATCACCTGGTCTTTGGTCATCCAGTCCGGGCCCGGCTGGTCCGCGGATGCATATCCCGCGAACCCCGAGACAATAATCGCAGCAACAAGCGCCAGTTTCCGTACCCTCATCGTAGGTTCCCCTTGGTCGGTCATTTCAGACGAGTGGCACCCAACCTCGGGGCGCAAGCAAAGTTCCTGCACGATGCTGACATGTTTTGGCAGTAGAGGATGATAGGCTGTCACAAGGAGGACGGTTTCCATGTCCCGTGCGCAACGTCTACTCGACCTGATCCAGGCGTTGCGCCGGCACCGGTTTCCCGTGACCGGGGCGGCGCTGGCCGAAGAACTCGGCATTTCCCTGCGTACGCTTTACCGCGATGTCGAGACGCTCAAGGCGCAAGGCGCCCATATCGATGGCGAGCCCGGCGTCGGCTACATCCTGCGGCCCGGCTTCATGCTGCCGCCTCTGATGTTTTCCGAAGAGGAGATCGAGGCGCTGGTGTTGGGCGGCCGCTGGGTCGCGGAACGCACCGACGAGCCGCTCGGCAGAGCGGCGAGCAATGCACTCGCCAAGATCGCCGCCGTATTGCCGGATGATCTCAAACTCAGCCTGGAGACCTCGACACTGCTGATCGGGCCTGACCTGCGTGTCGCCGCGGGCGACACCGAACTGCCGACCGTGCGCCAAGCCATCCGCACCGAGCGCAAGCTGCGCATCGACTACGTGGACGAACGCGAACGACCGACCGAACGCACGATCTGGCCGTTCGCGCTGGCGTTCTTCGAACGCGCCCGCGTTGTCGTTGCCTGGTGCGAGATGCGGAAGGCTTACCGGAATTTTCGCACCGACCGTATCAAGACCCTGACGGTGGCGGGCGGACGCTATCCGCGCCGCCGTCAAGCGTTGCTGAAGGAATGGCGCGCGATCGAAAACATTGCTCAGGAATAGGTGCGTTCTTTGGCTCGAGTTGCGCGAAATGCTGCTCCGCCCGATCGAATGGGACATCGTATGCACACCCACCCCAACATCGGCGATGCAGCCCGGCACTGGATCGTGGTCGCATCAGCCGATCACATCGCGCTCGGACGCGCGGGCGGCTTCATGCAGGCCAATCACGGCAAAGCCGCACCATTGCGGCGCCTTAGTGCTGGCGACACCGTGATCGCCTATTCGCCTGTACAGACATTCGGGACGAAAACGAAGCTGCAAGCTTTTACGGCTCTCGGCAAGGTCGCCTCTGG
>JAFEFK010000206.1 GCA_018240625.1 Pseudomonadota bacterium | reverse complement strand
GCCTTCAGCCCTGAGGCCCTTGTGGCCAGTTCGCCGCCGCGGTCGCGGAAGGTGGCAGCATCGACGACCAGCATCTCCGCCTCGGAGTCCTCGATCTGGAACACCTGGTCGTCGAGCGATCCCAGCGGATGCAGCCAGGTAATGGCGAGCCGCGACAGTTGCGCGGCGACGCCGGCGCACCAGGTGTCGGCGCGATTGGCGGTGAGAAAGGCGACGCGGGTGCCGGGTTGCAGCCCGAGCCGCACGAACACGCTCTGGATTTGGCCGATCAAATCGGTCGCGCCCTGATAGGTGATCGATCCGCCGGGCCAGCTGAACGCGACCCGCGACGGATAACGCGCCAAGGCCCGCAACGTCTGTTCGCAAACCGTCGGAAACGTGTAGAGCGGATCGCTCATGGTGTCCTCCCCGCCAGCTTTGTCATCGGCATCGGATCGTGCCAATGTTTTGGAGACGCTAACACAAGGCAATCCGTACTCAAGTCAGGAGGCAGGACTTTGCAGAGCTCCGAGCCGCTGGTGCGCTTTCGCGACCGCCTGAAGCTGCCGCTCATCGCCGCGCCGATGTTTCTTGTCTCGGGCGTCGATCTCGTGGTGGCTGCCTGCCGCAACGGCGTGATCGGCTCGTTTCCGACCGTGAATTGCCGTAGCCCGGAGCAGCTCGACGCGTGGCTCGGCGATATGCACACGCAATTGCGCCGCCGCGCCGACGAGACCGGACACGCGGCCGCGCCGCTTTGTCCGAACCTGATCGTGCATCGCTCGAACGCCCGGCTCGAACAGGATTTACAGGTGCTGCTCCGTCATGCGCCTGAACTCGTCATCACCAGCGTCGGCTCGCCCGCTTCAGTGCTTGCGCCGTTGCACGATGCAGGCGCACTTGTGTTCGCCGACGTCGCGAGCATTCGCCATGCCGAGCGCGCGGCCGCGGCGGGCGCCGATGGACTGGTGCTTCTGACGGCGGGAGCAGGCGGGCAGACCGGCTGGCTTAATCCCTTTTCGTTCGTGCGCGCGGTGCGACAATTCTTCGAGGGGCCGCTGGTGCTGGCCGGCGGCATCGGTGACGGGCATGCGTTGCGTGCCGCGCAGGCGCTCGGTTGCGTCCTCGCCTACATGGGCACCAAGTTCATCGCGACGCGCGAGAGCATGGCCGATGTCAGGTATAAAGAGATGCTGGTTGCAAGCGGCGCCGACGATATCTTGCTGACGCGTGCCTTCACCGGCCTGCAAACCAACATGCTGCGGCCATCGATCGAGGCCGCGGGCCTCGATCCCGACGCATTGCCGGAACGCGGTACGATCGATATCGGC
>JAFEFK010000205.1 GCA_018240625.1 Pseudomonadota bacterium | reverse complement strand
GAGGAACTCACCGCATTCATCCAGTCGGAGCTGAAGGATCGGCCGGACCTGATCGAGAAATGCGTGCCGACCTACCCGCCCTACGGCAAACGCATCCTGCTCGACAACAACTGGTTCAAGACCCTCACCAAACCAAACGTCGAGCTCGTCACCGAGGACATCGAGCAGTTCACGCACAACGGCATTCTGACGAAAGACGCACAGGAACGCCTCTACGACATCATCGTGGTCGCGACTGGATTCAAAGTCACCGAGATGGCGGCACGACTTGATATCACTGGCCGCAACGGCACGAACCTTCGCGACAGATGGGCTAACGACAATCCGACCGCCTGTTCTGGGGCGGCGATCGCATCGACATGCTGATCGAGCGTATCAAGAACCCCGCGACGGTCATTCAGGCGCTTGGCAGCCGGCACCGGAAATAAATGGCCGGGGATTGCTCATCTTCGCCAGATCGGGTTGTTGAGTGCCGCTCAGGAGGCCGCGACCGGCCTTGCGCCGGCATGCTGTCCGCGCCTTGCTTCAAAATAAACGCCTTCTGGGCGTCCGAAAATTTGAGGCCTTCATCGCTTCGCGCTCCTCCCAGCCGGGAAATCGGCGCGAAAAACTCTAACTCAAAATGGTCCAGTTTGGCGGCCTCAGATCAGACACCTGTACACGTGATCAAGAGTTCGCGACGATGATTCCCGTTCGCCATTCTGGTCTCGGCGTAGCTGTTCAGACCAAATGACAGGCCACGAAATGCCCATCTCCGCCTTGTTTCAGTTCAGGAGCGGTTTGCGAACAGCGCGGCTCAGCTATGGGGCAACGCGTATGAAAATGGCAACCTCTCGGCGGATTCATTGGGCTTGGGACATCGCCCTGCAAACGAATTCTTTTGCGTTTCACCTTCGGATCCGGCACCGGCACGGCGGAGAGCAACGCCTGCGTGTATGGGTGTAGCGGATTCCGATAGAGGTCGCCGGCCTTGGCAAGTTCGACGATGCGCCCCAGATACATCACCGCAACGCGGTCCGAGATATGCTCGACGACCGAGAGATCGTGCGCCACGAAAAGATAGGTGAGCTTCAGTTCACTCTGCAAATCCTGCAGAAGGTTGAT
>JAFEFK010000204.1 GCA_018240625.1 Pseudomonadota bacterium | reverse complement strand
CGTCCATCAGGCGACCGACACGCAGGCTGCCCTGAAGCCCGAGCGAAATGTCGGTCATCATATCCGCGAGCTTCTTCTGCACCAGTTGCGTGGCGGCGAGCGGCCGGCCGAACTGTTTACGGTCCAGCGTGTATTGGCGCGCGCGGTGCATGCAATCTTCCGCCGCACCCAGCGCACCCCAGGAGATGCCATAGCGCGCGCGATTGAGACAACCGAACGGGCCTTTCAGACCGGAGACGTTGGGCAGCAGGTTTTCCTCCGGCACGATGACGCCATCCATCACGATCTCGCCGGTGACCGAGGCGCGCAGGCTCAGCTTGCCGCCGATCTTCGGGGCGGACAGCCCCTTCATGCCTTTCTCGAGCACGAAACCGCGAATCTGGTTGTCATGCGCCGCCGACTTCGCCCAGACCACGAACACATCTGCGATCGGGGCGTTGGAAATCCACATCTTCGAGCCGGTCAGGCGATAGCCGTCCGATACCTTCTCGGCGCGGGTCTTCATGCCGCCGGGATCGGAGCCCGCGTCGGGTTCGGTCAAGCCGAAGCAGCCGACCCATTCGCCGGTCGCGAGTTTTGGCAGGTATTTCTTGCGCTGGTTCTCGTCGCCATAAGCGTAGATCGGATACATCACCAGCGACGACTGCACCGAATTCATCGAGCGGTAGCCGCTATCGACGCGCTCGATCTCGCGCGCCACAAGGCCGTAGGCGACATAACTGGCGTTGGCGCAGCCGTATTCCTCGGGAAGCGTGATGCCGATCAGACCCAGTTCGCCCATCTCGTTGAAGATCTCGCGGTCGGTCTTCTCTTCGAGGTACGCCTTGACGATGCGCGGCATCAGCTTGTCCTGCGCATAGGCGCGCGCGGTGTCGCGGATCATGCGTTCGTCTTCGGTGAGCTGCTCGTCCAGCCTGAATGGATCGTCCCACGGGCAGGTAACCGGAGACGGCTTGTCCTTGCTTTGCGGACGAACACTCATGACAAATCCTTTCACATCG
>JAFEFK010000203.1 GCA_018240625.1 Pseudomonadota bacterium | reverse complement strand
TGGCATTCGCATCCTCAACGGCGAGTTTCATGCAGTTCAGATTGTATTCGGCGTCAGCCGCGAACGGCCCTGTTTCCGAACTGGTCGCGCCGATGAGAATTGGCTTGTCGGCCGCCTGTCCCGGCGTCGCCACGAAGGACAAAAGCATGGCCACTCCCGAAGCCCATGCCAGACGCTGCAGCAAGTGTGTGTTTGTCACCTTTTCCTCCTATGGCTTTTATATTTTGGTTGCGCTCTCACGGCGCTAATGCCGATGTCCTTTTCCGATTTGGAAACATTCACCGCTCTCTCGAACATCATCGAGCCCGTCCCGCCGGCTCTTTCCGACGGTACGGCTCACGACAATTCCTTGTGTTAGTTTTGAGACTCGCGCCTCCCAGTGGATGCGTTCGAATTTATCGTTACATATCCGTACAAGTTATCAAGTACGTCAAACCGCAAGTCAACCTAGCTATCCGTCGGATGCCTTCAAGGTCGTCGACCAGATGACCTGATCCGGCGACAGAGTTGGAAGAGCCGCCACCTTCCAGGACGCCGTGTGCGTCGCGGCATTTTGCAGTTTCCTCGCTCCTGCATCGAATGTCCGCTTTTCCGTCGGATCTAGGATTTGTTGTCCGAGACAATTCCTCGTTCCGCCAACCGGGCCACTTCCGCCTCCGGCTTCGCAAGCTCGCCGCGCAGGACTTCTGAGGTGTGAGCTCCCAAACGCGGGGGCGAACGTTCGTATTCAATCGGCGTGCGTGAAAATCTGATGGGATTGCCGACGAGTTTGGTGACGGCGCCCTCATCGTGCAGGCGCTGTTCGATGACCAGGCCTCTGGCAACAACGTGCGGATCCTCGAAAACTTCGTGCATTTCATTGATCGGACCGGCCGGGATATTTTCTTCGTCGAGCGCACGGAGAAGCTCCGCCTTGCGCCATGTCCGGATTTTCGCTGTCAGAACCGGAAGCAGATCGGCGCGGTTGCGTACCCGATCGGCGTTGCGCTGGAATCGGGCGTTGGACGAGAGTTCCGGAATCCCGAGGATGGCGGCGAAACGTGCGAACTGCGCGTCGTTACCGACCGCGGCGACGATGTGGCCGTCGCGCGTCGCGAAGGCTTGATACGGCACGATGTTCGGATGGGCGTTGCCGTGCCGCTGCGGCGCCTTGCCGGAAGCGAGATAGTTCATGCCCTGGTTGGCGAGCGTCGCGATCTGCACATCGAGAAGCGCCAGGTCGATGTGTTGGCCGAGCCCGCTTGTCCGGCGCTCGTTGAGGGCCGCGAGGATCGCCACCGTGCCGTAAAGCCCGGTGAAGATGTCCGCGACGGCCACGCCCACCTTCATCGGCTCGCCATCCGCGGCGCCGGTTATGCTCATGAGCCCGCCCATCGCCTGCACCAGCAGGTCGTAGCCGGGCTTGTCCTTGTAGGGTCCGGACTGCCCGAACCCGGAGATCGAACAGTAGATCAGACCCGGGTTCAGGGCCGAAAGGGCTTCGTAGTCGAGCCCGAGACGCCTGAGTCCGCCGACCTTGAAATTCTCCACGACGACGTCGCAGGATTTCGCGAGCGCGACGACCAGATCGCGGCCCTCGGGCTTGCTGAAGTCGATGGCGACAGACTTCTTTCCCCTGTTGGCCGAGAGATAATAGGCGCTGAACAGATCAGATTCACTCTCGCCGACGACGAACGGTGGCCCCCAGCCTCGGGT
>JAFEFK010000202.1 GCA_018240625.1 Pseudomonadota bacterium | reverse complement strand
GCGTTGCCTGTTTCTGCTTCCGCAGCATCGCGGGTATGGATTTCCGAATTTGGTCTTCTGACCGTAACAAATAGCGGCGTTCCGGCGCAGCTTGCTTCACTCCCAAGCCTCGTTAATCAATCGACGCTGGATATCAGCAGCAGCGTTCAAAGCTCGGCGGCGTTTGGCTCACAGACACGCTACATTCGCGTAGTATGCGAGGTGCAGTGCGCCGTAAAAATCGGTTGTGCCTCCACAACGTCCGACACACTAATTCCAGCACTTGCTCCTGAATATTTCGGAGTGCAGCCGGGCGCATCAATTTCAGTTATTGCGTCTCCATAAGGATAAAATCCCATGTCTTTTGGACGTTTAGGATCGGTTGGCGGAGGATTTCTTCCCGCGATCAATGGCCGTTTTATTTTGTCGGGGGATCAAGCGTATACCGCGCCGAGTCCGGCGAAGCTCAATATCGCTACGGCTTCGTTCAACAATGGCTTGACTGCCGATCTCGTAACGAATCGGCGCGTCACCATCATCCGGGCAGGAATCTATAATATCAAGGGGCTTGTATACTTCACAAGCGGGATTGCGAGCGGCGATATTCTTCAAGCGTTCATTTACAAAAACGGATCATCTGCCAACGTCGGAAGAACACATGCCAGTTCATCAAGTGATGCTTCTGTTCTTGTAACCGATATCCTGAGCCTCGCAGCGGGAGATTATATCGAACTGTGGGCGAACAAGACGAATTCGAATTCCACGTTTTATGCCGCAAATTGCTATCTCGGAATTAACGCGGTCGGATAAGCCAAAAGGAATCAACCCAATGCCCAACGCAGCCTTGGCCGCGAGTGCTCCCCTATGGCCGAAAGACACGACGGTCGCCAAAAACGCCTTCTATGGCGATTTTCACGGTGCCAAGTGGCAGGCGCAATATCTTACCCGCGTCACGCCGCCATTTCGGATGTTCTACGACAAGAAGCCAATCCCCTCGCTTCTGGTGAACCGCAAGATCGCGTCGTCGCTCCTGACCGTTTTCAACGAGATTTGGAACGAGTGCGAACACGATCAGAAAAAGGTGGATGCGACAGGCGCCAGCGATTTCGGCGGCTGCTTCAATATCCGCCCCATCGCTGGTTCGAACAACTGGTCGAACCACTCATGGGCTTGTGCCATCGACCTCTCACCAGGATCGAACGGATTCAATATGAAGACCACGCTATCACGTGTCGTCATTGATGCCTTCAAGGCTGAGGGCTGGCGCTGGGGCGGCGACTACAAGAATCGTCGCGACCCGATGCACTTCGAGGCCGTGAGGCCTGCATAAGACCGCCGCGCGACGGTCTCGCGCAACTCTCCAAATCACAGGAACTATCATGAACCAGGACACCATCTGGCAAATCATCCGCTATGCGCTCATCGCCGCCGGCAGCTTCGTCGTCGGCAAGGGCTACATTACCTCCGATCAGGTCACCACGATCATCGGCGCAGTCGGTGCCGTCTTCCCGATTGCATGGGGACTCTACGTCAAGGCCAACACCAAAGCTGTGCCTGCCTCAACGGCAGCGCGCTCCGACGTGCCGACCGTCAGTGCCGCGACCGGCTCTATCCAGAAGTGAAAGGAAAGACCATGCGAAAGCTCTTTGCTACCGCCGCTCTGGCGTGCGCTGTCACGCTGGGTGGATGCGCCACGCAATTTGGTCAGAAGGTCGAAGGCGTTTATAGCGCGATCACAGGCGCAACGGTCGATCCGCAGTCCGTTATCGTCGTAT
>JAFEFK010000201.1 GCA_018240625.1 Pseudomonadota bacterium | reverse complement strand
TGATGGGCTATTACAATCCGATCTACATTTACGGTGTCGACAAATTCCTTGCCGATGCGAAGGCGGCAGGCGTCGACGGCCTCATCGTCGTCGATTTGCCGCCCGAGGAAGATTCCGAGTTGTGCATCCCGGCGATGAAGGCCGGATTGAACTTCGTCCGTCTGGCGACGCCGACCACCGACGACAAGCGGCTGCCCGCGGTGCTCGCCAACACGTCGGGCTTTGTCTATTACGTCTCGATCACCGGGATTACTGGCAGCGCCAGCGCCGACACGAACGTCGTGGGCGATGCCGTGGCGCGCATCAAGCGCCACACGAAACTGCCGGTCTGCGTCGGCTTCGGCATCCGTACGCCGGAGGCTGCACGCGGCATCGCGGAGCGCGCCAACGGCGCGGTGGTCGGCACGGCGCTGGTCGATGCGTTGGCCAAAACCCTCGATGCCGAGAACAAGGCGACCGCCAAAACGGTGGGTGCAGTCTCCGATCTCGTGGCATCGCTGGCCGAGGGCGTGCGGTCGGCCAAGCAGGCTGCTGAATAAGCCGCAATTACGGGACATATAATTCTAGAATCCGTGGTTGCCCGGTCTGTGCCGGACGGCCATATACTCAGGAGCGATGCGCCCGCGGCGCGGTGCGATTCGGAGCGAGACATGAACTGGTTGACCAACGTCGTCCGGCCAAAAATTCGCAGCATCCTCAAGCGCGAAACGCCGGAAAATCTCTGGATCAAATGTCCGGATACCGGACAACTCGTGTTCTACAAGGACGTCGAGAGCAATCAGTTCGTCATCCCCGGCTCGAACTATCACATGCGCATGGGCGCGGCGGCGCGTCTCAAGTCGGTCTTCGACAACGAGACCTGGTATGACGTCGCATTGCCGGAGGTGACCGCCGATCCGCTGAAATTCCGCGACGAGCGCAGGTATGTCGACCGCATCAAGGATGCGCGCGCCAAGACCGGGCTCAACGATTCGGTGAAGGTTGGCTTTGGCAAGCTCGAAGGCGCGGGCGTCGTGGTCGCGGTGCAGGATTTCGATTTCATGGGCGGCTCGCTCGGCATGGCCGCAGGCGAAGCCATCGTGCGCGGGCTCGAACTCGCGGTCGAGAAGCAATGTCCGTTCATCGTGTTCGCGGCCTCCGGCGGCGCGCGGATGCAGGAAGGCATTTTGTCGCTGATGCAACTGCCGCGCACCACCGTCGCGGTGCAGATGCTGCGCGAGGCCAACCAGCCCTACATCGTGGTGCTGACCAATCCGACCACCGGCGGCGTCACGGCGTCCTACGCCATGCTCGGCGACATCCAGATCGCGGAGCCCGGCGCGCTGATCGGCTTCGCCGGGGCGCGTGTCATCGAGCAGACCATCCGCGAAAAACTGCCGGAAGGATTCCAGCGCGCCGAATATCTCAAGGATCACGGCATGGTCGATATGGTGGTGCATCGCCATCAGATCAGGCCGACGCTGGCGCGGCTATGCCGGCTGCTCACAAAAGCTCCGGCGATCGAAGTTGCGCCGAAAGCATCGTCCGCGACGGTAGGCGCCGCCGAAACGATGCCGGCCGCGGAAGCGGCGGCTCCCGCGCCCACCGCGTGAGCATCGGTCCGCCCGCACAACCCTCGCTCGGCGACGTCGTCGCGCGGGTGTCGAAGCTGCATCCGAAAAAGATCGACCTCACGCTCGACCGGATGCAACGCATCCTGGCCCGGCTCGATCATCCCGAACAACGACTGCCGCCGGTCATCCATGTGGCAGGGACCAACGGCAAGGGTTCGACCGTCGCGTATCTGCGCGCGATTCTCGAGGCCGCGGGCCTGAAGGTGCACGTCTACACGTCGCCCTATCTGGTGCGGCTCAACGAGTGCGTGCGGCTGGCCGGCACGCTCGTCAGCGACGACGATTTGCGCGATGCGCTGCTTGAATGCGAGCGCGCGAACGGCGGCGAACCGATCACCGAGTTCGAGATGAAGACCGCGGCGGCGTTCCTGCTGTTCGCCAAGATTCCTGCCGACGTGCTGCTGCTGGAG
>JAFEFK010000200.1 GCA_018240625.1 Pseudomonadota bacterium | reverse complement strand
CAGATCGCAGAGTCAATTCGCCATAGCTGCAGATTGGTAGCTGTCTGTTGTTATTGAACCGTAGGTCCGGCCCACCTTTCTTATTAAGATAACGCCAAGTCTGACCTATGATCGGAGTGTCCGAGGGGACTGAATCTTCCTCTATGAATTTGACCCGACTATTTAATACTTTGAGTTCGTGGTAGTTAAGGGCAGCAATCGAGCCACCAGCTTCGGTTAGAACAGCATCGGGCAATAAATAAACTTCATTCGAGCCGAGGTTCAGAACAGGAAAAAGCGATTTGCCCCGAACACAGTTCGGTTTGTCAAACTGCAATTTAATGTCTTTACGACGATTTAGATTTGTTGCTCCAGCGTTCCTCTTCCAATCATTTGTAGCTCCTTCCGCTTGAACCTCCCAAATTGCCTTGCAAGCGGCAAGATCTCCAAACGAGTCAGCGATCGCTTTGGCGATTTGGCCTATCGCTCCTTCCGTCTCGTAAATAACCTTTACTGATCGACGATATCGATCAAGAAAAATAGCAGCAGGAATGAAGATCGTTGCATAAAATGCGCTGAGCGACATCCATAGCTGGTTTGCTTGGAGCAATGCGGTTACGAAGAGCAGAACGCTCATAAGCAATATTGGAAGCGCTAAGCGAGACTTGCGATATGCACCGTTGAGGATTGGAGCAAGCTCACACGTCGAAAGCGAATCAATTTCTGCTGGAGAAGCGCTATCGATCGGCGTCAACATGGATTCGTTCGGTCGAATGTGACTAGAAGAATCGATAAGGCGCGGCTTAACTAATGATTTTTGTGCGTACGGAGTATACTTGGACCAGGATAATCCAGTGCCGGGAATTCCGGCCGTTACCCGCGTCCCTTCGGAGCCCACAGTATAGTGAAATCCTTTTCCTCCCACGGAAACGGAAGGTCCGCTACCGCTCAAGTTAAGCCGTATCCCGGGTAATATCTTAAGCGATCGTCTAAACCTGAATCCCATGCGCAACCCCTGCTGCGCAGAATTTTGGTAGCAAAAACGGAGACTCACAAGCGGCAGGTAGGTAGTGTAAGTCTGATGTTACTGTTCGCTGGCCCCTACTGCCCGTTCAACATCCGCTCTGCGAGATCGCGGTGGGTCTTCTCCATGCGATCGGACCTAGACGCGGCGACGTCGCGATCCTTACGCCAGGCAACATAGTCTGCCGAGCCCTGCGGGCCGCCATTCGCCTGGCAATACGTATCGTCATCGATCTGGCTTTGCGCCGTCGGCTGATGCCGCTCAAGACCGGCGCAAGCGCCGAGCGACAGCACGGTCATGGCGAGAGCAGCGAATTGCATGGATGTCTTCAGTCGCATGATCGTTCCCGGATTGCCGCGGCACAGCGACAGTTCCAATCCAATTGCGGGGATTGTAAGTCCATCCGCAATACCACGCATCGTCGTTCCGGGTTCGCCGATAACCCATCCGGAACGCCTGTCTACATTCTACCCTTCAGCGCGCCCTGAATCTCGTCGAGCACCTTCGGATCCTCGATGGTCGCGGGCATCGTCCATGCATCGCCGTCGGCGATCTTCTTGATGGTGCCGCGCAGGATTTTCCCCGACCGCGTCTTCGGCAGCCGGTTCACCGTGATCGCGAGCTTGAAAGCCGCAACCGGTCCGAGCTTTTCGCGCACCAGTCCCACGACGTCCTTCTCGATCTCGGCGGGCTTCCGCGTCACGCCGGCTTTCAGTACGAGCAAGCCGCACGGCACTTCGCCCTTGATGTTATCCTTGATGCCGAGCACCGCGCATTCCGCGACATCGGGATGCGAGGCCAGAATTTCCTCCATGCCGCCGGTGGACAGGCGATGGCCTGCGACGTTGATGATGTCGTCGGTGCGGCCCATGACGAAGACATAACCGTCCTCGTCCTTGTAACCGGCGTCCGAGGTTTTGTAGTAGCCGGGGAATTCGTTGAAGTAGGCTTCCTTGCAGCGCGCATCCTGCTCCCACAGCGTCGGCAGACAGCCCGGCGGCATCGGCAGCTTGATGACGATGGAGCCCATCGTATCCGGCGGCAGCGGCTTGGCGGCCTCATCGACGATGTCGACCTGATAGCCGGGCATCGCCACGGTCGGCGAGCCATGCTTGACCGGCAGCATACCGAGGCCAACCGGGTTGCCTGCGATGCACCAGCCGGTTTCGGTCTGCCACCAGTGATCGACGACGGGCACCTTCAATTGTTTCTCGGCCCACTCCACCGTCGGCGGATCGGCGCGCTCGCCGGCCAGAAACAGCGTGCGGAATTTGGACAGATCGTACTTGCGGATGAACGTGCCGTCCGGATCCTCTTTCTTGATGGCGCGGAACGCCGTGGGCGCGGTGAAAAACGCCACCGCCTTGTGCTGCGAGATGACGCGCCAGAACGCGCCTGCATCCGGCGTGCCGATCGGCTTGCCCTCATACATGATCGAGGTCGCGCCGTGGAAAAGCGGCCCGTAGATGATGTAGCTGTGGCCGACCACCCAGCCGATATCGGAGCCGCACCACCAGACCTCGCCCGGCTTGACGCCGTAGAGATTGAACATCGACCATTTCAGCGCGACCAGATGCCCGCCGTTGTCGCGCACCACGCCTTTGGGAATGCCCGTGGTGCCTGAGGTGTAGAGAATATAGAGCGGATCGGTGGCGAGCACCGGCACGCAAGCCGCGGACTTCTTCGCCGCCATCGCGGCGGCGCGCAAGCTTGCCCAGTCGTGATCGCGGCCCGCGATCAGATCGCAACGCTGCTGCGGACGCTGCAGGATGATGCACGCGCCGGGCTTGGCGGTAGATAGCTTGAGCGCTTCATCGAGCAGCGGCTTGTACTGCACGATGCGGCCGGGCTCGAGGCCGCAGCTTGCGGAGAAGATCAGTTTCGGTTTGGCATCGTCGATGCGCGTTGCGAGTTCCTT
>JAFEFK010000001.1 GCA_018240625.1 Pseudomonadota bacterium | reverse complement strand
GCGAGCCCCAGAACTCCCGCTGTTCGTTGCCGGGCGACAGCGATTCGCCCCAGGACACGACGACCACATCGAAATCCCAGTTGCGCAGACGGTTCTCGTACTGTGTCGGGTCGATGGTCCGAATGCTGACAGTGAGGCCCATGCGCTCCAGCGACGGCTTGAAAAACAGCATGACGCGTTCAAAACTCGGATCTTCCGACAGCAATTCAAGTTCGAACGGCGCGCCCGTCTTGCTGTTCACCAGCTTGCGATCGCGGACTTCGTATCCGGCCTCCTTCAGCAGTTTCAAACCCTCGCGCAAATTGCTGCGAACAGCCTCAGGGCTGCCGCTGACCGGGTTGCTGTATGGCGTCGTGAAGACCTCTGCCGGCACTTCGGCGCGTACGGTCTCGAGGATTTCAAGCTCCCGGCCTTGGGGCAGACCGCTCGAGGCAAGTTCGGTGCCTTCGAAATAGCTCGCGATGCGCTTGTACTGGCCGAAGAACAACTGCTTGTTCATTTCCTCGAAATCGAACGCGAAATTCAGCGCCCGGCGAACGCGAGGATCCTTGAACTTGTCGCGGCGAATGTTCAGCGCGAATGCCTGCATCACGCCCGAACTGCGATTGGGGAATTCCTCCAGGACGACGCGGCCTTCCTTCACCGCCGGGAAATCGTAGGCGGTCGCCCAGTTCTTGGCGCTGTTCTCGGTGCGCCAGTCGACCTGATCGCCCTTGAAGGCCTCGATCGCGACCGTACCGTCGCGGAAATACTCGTAGCGCAGTTCGTCGAAATTGTTGCGACCGACGTTGAAATTCTGATTGAGACCCCAGTAATCTTTCACCCGCTCCAGCGTGACTGAACGCGCCGCCTCAAAACCCTTGATCTTGTAGGCCGCGCTGCCGAGCGGCGGCTCCAGCGTGGTCACAGAAATATCGCGCTTGGCACCCGCAGCATTGGTGCCTTCCCACCAGTGCTGCGGAAGCACCATGAGTTGTCCGACGATCTGCGGCAATTCACGATTTCCCGGTGCATCAAACGTGAATTTCACATCGCGGTCACCGGTCTTTTCGGCTTTCACCACATGACGGTAATAGGCTGCGTACTGCGGATGGTATTTCTTGAATGAGTTGAGCGAAAAAATCACGTCTTCAGGCGTCACCGGTTTGCCGTCGTGCCACTTCGCCTCGGCCCGCAAGCGATACACGACGAAAGCAAAATCGTCGGGGTAACTGACGGACTCGGCCAGCGCGCCGTAGTCCGTCGACACTTCGTCCAGCGACGGGGTTGTCAGCGATTCATAAATCAGACCGACCGCGCTCGCGATCGAGCCTTTC
>JAFEFK010000019.1 GCA_018240625.1 Pseudomonadota bacterium | reverse complement strand
GCGCCATGGTGGATGCGACGCGCCGCAAGAAGCTTTACGTGATCATCCCCGGCATCTGCACGGTGACTGCTTCCGGCCTCATATTGCTTTCGCAGAACTTCTGGCTGGTGACACTGTCGCAGGTGGCCACCGCCATTGCCGGCGCCGCGATCGGCCCCGCCGTCACCGGCATCACGCTCGGTATGGTGCGGCAGGCCGGCTTCAACCGGCAGAACGGCCATAACCAGGCGCTCAATCATGCTGGCAACATGGTCGGCGCTGGCCTTTCGGGGCTGCTCGGGTGGCAATTCGGCTTTACCGCCGTGTTCTGGCTGGCAGCCCTGTTCGGCGTTCTGTCCATCACCTCGGTGCTGATGATTCCCGGTAACGCCATCGACGACGACGAAGCGCGCGGTCTCGACAGACAAGCCGATGCGAACGCCAAGGTCGGCGGCCTCACGGTCTTGCTCGAGTGCAAACCGCTACTGATCCTCGCCGCCGCCTTGGCCTGTTTTCATCTCGGCAACGGCGCGATGCTGCCGCTGTACGGACTCGCTGTCGTCGCCAACAAACAAGGGGACCCCGCTGGTTTCGTCGCGATCACGATCGTCGTGGCCCAAGCCACCATGATCCTTGCGTCGCTGGTCGCGATGCGGCTCGCCGAGAAGGAAGGCTACTGGCTGGTGCTCCTGGTCTCGTTCATAGCCTTGCCGATCCGCGGCGTCATCGCGGCTTACGTCATGAACAGGTGGGGTGTCTATCCGGTGCAGATCCTGGACGGGGTCGGAGCCGGACTTCAGAGCGTGGCGGTGCCCGGCCTTGTCGCGCGCATCCTCAATGGCACCGGGCGCGTCAACATCGGGCAGGGCGCCGTCATGACCGTGCAGGGCCTGGGGGCCTCGCTGAGTCCCGCGATCGGCGGATGGATCGCGCAGGGTATTGGCTACGGCCCGATGTTCTTGATCCTTGGGAGTTTCGCGCTGGGATCGATTGCGCTGTGGTGGGGCTTCGCCTGGCTGCTCAGGCCTGCCTGCGCCCGGCCGAAAGGACCGGCCGGAACGCCTGCCGACGCGATGCCGGCGGGCGCCCGCTGATGAACGGCGTCAGCGCGGCGACTTGGGGCATCGCGGCCTCGCGACTTTCGGCGTGATCGCGCGTCCCTGGAATTTTCCGGAGTTCGTCT
>JAFEFK010000199.1 GCA_018240625.1 Pseudomonadota bacterium | reverse complement strand
CGATCCGATGCAACCTGGCGTCAACTAGGGTCCGCGATCTCGCGAGCACAGGCCAAAGACCGTTGCCACAGAGCAATAGGCGCGGGAGCAATAGGCGCGGCTAATTTTCTCAAGCGGATTCGGACAGACCGGGTGACGACGGTCGAAAATCAAACAGCCGTTGCGCGTGACCTCCTCGATGCATCTCCTCGATATCGAGACATTTCCACTCTCGTCGCAGAGTCAAGGGGCGGGATCAGTCGGCTTTTGCCATCTCGGCGTCTTCCGGCGATTCCAGGTACACGCCGGACATGGGTTCGACCCAGCACAGATGATCATGCACCTTCCGGACCCCTGCGATGTTCTCGGCAGCCACAATGATCGCCCGCCGCGCGCTCTCCTGGGTAATAATCCCACTCAGGTGAACGATGCCGTCACGCACGACGACACTGAGGCCAAACGGACACCAGTCGCTTTTCTCAAGGGAGTCGAAGATGCGCTTGCGAATATGATCGTCATCCGCGGTCGGATCGGGAATGTCCCGTGCAAGACTTGCGACCGCCTGCATCAGGTTGGAACGCGAAACGATTCCTACGAGTTTATCATTCCGCATGACCGGCAGGCGCTTGACGTTCCTCTGCTCCATGAGGGTTACGATGTCTTCGAGCGTCGTGTCTTCGTCGATGGTGAATGGATTTGGCGTCATGATCTCCGATATCTAGCGGCCGTTTTCGTGCACGAAGTCGGCTGCGTGGCTCCTTGTGCTCAGAAGGTATTTTAACCAGCCACCGCGCTTGTGCTGCGTACCAATCTCCGCACGGCGAACGAAGTCGCCTTCTGAGACGATGCCAACCAACTTCCCTCCGGCGTCGACCACGGGAAGCCCGCTGATATGCCGTTGCAGCATGAGGTTTGCAGCGTCCAGGATGGTAGCGCCCGGCAAGACTGTAGTGACAGGCCGGGTCATGATCTGATGCGCACGCATGGGGCGATCTCCTGTCTTGTTGGTATGGGAAGAGAGGGCATCGCGCTATTTCGCGGCGGCCATCTAGCTAAACCATTTTGATGAAAGCATGCTAGCGAGGGCAGTATCGCGGTCTTTGAGCCGGATCAAACTTCGGTCGTGTATCGCTGGATATCTTGCATGCGCAAATGTGAAGGCGGCATGCGACATGTGCGCGATGGTTCTGCCGCACCCGACTGTCGCGGTACCACGGAAACGCTGTTGCCTGCGGCGAAATGTTAGGGCCATGCACCGGCTTGATGTGGGTCAATTTTTTTGCGTACCCTTCGGCTACTCTCGTTCAGTCCCGTAATTTCAACAAACGCAACTCTGCGCGCTCCGGACATGGGAGAGGACGATGTTCAAAAATATTCTGGTTCATATTCCATCCGAGCGGCCCATCAGGCCGCTGATTGATGTTGCTGTCTCGCTGGCGGTCGCGCGAAAGGCACATCTTGATGCCGTGTCCATAGGGTATGAATCCATGAGCACCGTCGGGATGGTCGCCGAAGGAGGAAGTGCCGCAATTGCAGCCGTCATGAACGATGAACAGGAGCAAGCGCTGGAGCGGGCCAACGCCGCGATCGCCATGTTCGAGATCGAGGCCAAGCTCGCCGGTGTTGCCTATGGCATTCGGGCCTTGTCGGCAGTTCCGGCGGAAGCGGATAAAGTCATCGGTGAGCTTTCGCGGCTTTACGATCTTACGGTCGTGCTTCAGCCGGATTCCTCCGCTCCGGGTTATGACAACGAGATCCCGCAAGGAGTTTTGTTCAATTCCGGTGGTCCCATGCTGATGGTTCCATACATACACAAGGGGCCTCTCGACGCGCACCATATCGGAATTGCCTGGGACGGGAGCCGGCTGGCGGCGCGCGCACTGCGCGATGCGCTCCCGTTCTTGAGGGCTGCCCAGGCCGTGACTGTGATTACCGTCAACGAAGATCGGCAGAATCCGGGTGAACTGTCCTCGGATAAGGT
>JAFEFK010000198.1 GCA_018240625.1 Pseudomonadota bacterium | reverse complement strand
CGACGGGGCCGGTATCGAGGCCGGCTTCCATCTGCATGACCATGACGCCGGTCTCGGCGTCGCCCGCCATGATCGCCCGCTCGATCGGCGCGGCGCCGCGCCAGCGCGGCAGCAGCGAGGCATGGACGTTGAAGCAGCCGAGCCGCGGCGCATCGAGAATGGGTTTCGGCAGGATCAGGCCATAGGCGACGACGATGGCGGCATCGGCGTCGAAGGCGGCGAACTCGGCCTGCGCCTCGTCGTTGCGCAGCGATTTCGGCGTCAGCACCTTGAGGCCGAGTTTGGCGGCTTCGCGCTCGACCGGCGTCGGCACCAGTTCGAGGCCGCGGCGGCCGCCGGGCTTGGCCGCGCGCGTATAGACCGCGACGATGTTATGGCCGGCGGCGTGCAGCGCCAGCAAGGTCGGCACCGCGAAATCCGGCGTGCCCATGAAGATGAGGCGGAGGGGCATGAGGCGGGCTCTGTAACTCCCCTCCCCCTTGTGGGGAGGGGTCGGGGGTGGGGGTATTTGCGAGCACAATACTGGTGGCTCACCCCCCTCCCCAACCCTCCCCAACAAGGGGGGAGGGAGCAGGAAAGCGGTCATCGCGGCGCTTAACATGATCGACTTATTTCGCGGGCTCGAGCACCGAGACGTAGTTCGCGACCGCCGCGCCACCCATGTTGAAGATGCCGGCGAGCTTGGCGTTCTTGATCTGCATGCCTTCAGGCGCATCGCCGACAAGCTGCATCGCGCTCAGCACATGCATGGACACGCCGGTCGCGCCGATCGGGTGGCCCTTGGCCTTGAGGCCGCCGGACGGATTGATCGGCAGCTTGCCGTCCTTCTGGGTCCAGCCTTCCTTGATGGCGCGCGCACCCTGCCCCTTCGGCGTCAATCCCATCGCTTCATATTCGATCAGTTCGGCGACGGTGAAACAGTCGTGGGTCTCGACGAACGACAGATCCGACAACTGCACACCCGCCTTCTGCAACGCCTGCTGCCACGCCATGGTGCAGCCCTCAAAGTCCAGAATATTGCGCTTGGACATCGGCAGAAAATCCTGCGCATGGGCGGTGGCGCGGATGTTAACCGCCTTGCCCATGGTCTTCGCGGTCTCGGAGTCCGTCAGCACAAGGGCTGCCGCGCCATCCGACACCAGCGAGCAGTCGGTGCGCTTCAGCGGTCCCGCGACGAACGGATTCTTTTCGCTCTCGGAACGGCAGAACTCGTAACCAAAATCCTTGCGCATCTGCGCGTAGGGATTGGCGACGCCGTTCTTGTGGTTCTTCGCCGCGATCATCGCCAGCGCATCGGACTGGTCGCCGTATTTCTGGAAATAAGCCTGCGCGATCTTGCCGAACACGCCGGCAAAGCCGCCGGGCGTGTCGCCGTCTTCGGGCAGATAGGAGGCACGCAGCAGGTTGCGGCCGATCTCAGGCCCCGGCGTCCGCGTCATCTGCTCGACGCCGACGACGAGGACGATCTTCGCCGCGCCTGATGCGATAGCGCGGATGCCCTGATGCACCGCCGCCGATCCCGTCGCGCAGGCATTCTCCACCCGCGTGGCCGGCTTGAAGCGCAGTTTCGGATCGGCCTGCAACACCAGCGAGGCGGTGAAATCCTGCGGCGAGAAGCCAGCGTTGAAATGCCCGAGCACGATCTCGTCGACATCGGCCGCGGAAATGCCGGCATCCGCCATTGCCTCGGTCGCGACTTTCACCACAAGGCTCTCGACCGTCTCGGCGTCGAATTTCCCGAACGGCGTGTGCGCCCATCCGACAATGCTGGCTGTCATGCTCGTGCTCCCTTGGCTTGTCCCGGTTCGCGTCTGCGCAAAAATATAATGTACCGATAGCGCGAGTTCAGCGCGATTGCAGCATTTTCATCGTCCGCTGGCACATGGCGGTTATGCCGGCCCAGTTGCCGGCGCGAATATCGGGCGCCGGGCAAAGCCAGGAACCGCCGACCGCAACCACATTCGGCTCGGCCAGCCACGCCGGCGCATTGGCTTCGCCGATGCCGCCGGTCGGACAGAACCGGACCTGCGGAAAGGGCCCGGCCAACGCCCGCAGTGCCTTGATACCGCCGGACTGCTCGGCGGGAAAGAATTTGGCCAACTGGAAGCCATGCGCCAGCACAGTCATCAATTCGGAGGCCGTCGCGATGCCCGGCGCGAACGGCAGATGGCTTGCGGCTGCCGCCTCGAGCAGATCGGGCGTTGCACCGGGGCTGATTCCGAACCGCGCACCGAGCGTTTCCGTACGGGCAAGATCGTCCGGGTTCAGGATCGTGCCGATCCCGACAACGGCGTCGGGTACTTCAGCGATGATTGCTGTTGCGGCGTCAACGGCCACCGGCGTCCGCAAGGTCACCTCGAGCACGCGCACGCCACCGGCGACCAGCGCGCGCGCCAGTGGCACCGCATCCGCAACGCGCTCGATGGTCAGCACCGGAATGACTTTTGCCGACGCGAATATCGCAGCGAGCGCTTCGTCACGTCTTGCGGCTACGCTCATCCTCAGCCTCCCCCACATTCGCGGGCATCGCCCCGCGCGGAACGATTGCGCCGGGATAGCACACGACAACTCCCGCAAGCCGGTGGCCGGCCTGCGCCGCCTCGACCGGCGGCGCGCCGCGATGCCGCGCGGCAAGGTACGCGGCTGCAAAACTGTCGCCCGCGGCCGTGGTGTCAACCACGGCTTGCGCCAGCGGCTTGGCCTTGACCGTCAGTTCGCGGCCTTCGGCCCGGACAATACACGCGGGTGTTGCGAGTTTCAGCACCGTTTCGGGCGACGGAATTCGCGCCAGCAAATCCGTTTCGCTCGCACCGGGATAGAGCGGCAGCATGTCCTCGGTCGAGGCGAGCGCGATATCCGTGATCGCGAACATCTCCTTATAAACGCGGCGCGCGTCCTCGAGATCGGGCCAGCCGCGGGCGCGAAAGTTGGTGTCGAACGCGATGCGCGTTCCGCCTGCCCGCGCACGCCGCAGCGCATCGAACAGTTTTGCACGCCCCTCCTCGCCGTAGAGCGACAGCGTGATGGCCGAGAGATAGACGACCTTGTCACCTGCGAGCGATGCCAGCAGTTCGTCCGTCTGCGGCAACTCCATCAGGCTGCGCGCGGCCGCACTGTCGCGCCAGTGAAAGAAGCGCCGCTCGCCCCGCGCGTCGGTCTGGATCATGTAGAGACCGGGCAGTTTCCCGGCGAGCCGCTGCACGCGGCCCGTACCGATCCCTTCGGCTTGCCAACCTGCGACCATCTCGTCGCTCATGGCATCGTCGCCGAGCGCGGTGACGTAGTCGGTCGCAACGCCAAGCCGCGCGAGATAGACCGCCGTGTTGAGCGTGTCGCCGCCGTAGCCGCGCGCGTAAAGTCCGCCGGCGGCCTGCTTCAGTTCGATCATGCACTCGCCGATGCAGGCAACGCTGGTCATGGTCGCGTTCGCGATGTGTCAGCTCACGAACTTGCCGCCGAGTTCGTCCTCGATGTGGATGCGGATGATATCGTCAAAGGTCTTTTCCGCCGTGGTGAAGCCGAGCTTCAGCGCGCGCGCGGTGTCGAAATTGCGCGGCCAGCCGCTAACGATGCCGATGATGGTCTGATCCGGCTCGCGCTTGATCCGCGCGACCACGCCCTTGCCAGCAACGCGTTCCAGTGCCGCGATCTGCTCGCCAACGGTCGCCGCAAGTCCCGGCATGCTCAGCGCACGGCGCGGTCCCAGCGTCGCCGAATCCATCGTCGCGGCGTGGATCAGGAATCCGACCGCAGAGCGCGGTGTCGCGTGCCAGTGCATGACGTCGTCGGACACCGGCAGCACGGCCTCCTTGCCCGCCAATGGCTCGCGGATGATGTTGGAGAAGAAGCCGGACGCGGCCTTGTTCGGCGCACCCGGCCGCACACAGATCGTCGGCAGGCGGATGCTCACGCCATCGAGCAGACCCTTGCGGGTATAATCCGAGATCAGGAGTTCGCAGATCGCCTTCTGGGTGCCGTAGCTGGTCAGCGGCGCGGACAGGAATTCATCGCCGATCTTTTCCGGGAATGGCGCACCGAACACCGCGATCGACGAGGTGAACACCAGCCTCGGCTTGTAACCACCTCCGACGTTGCGGATCGCGTCGATCAGATAGCGCGTGCCGTCGAGATTGATGCGGTAGCCCTTGTCGAACTCCGCTTCCGCTTCGCCCGACACGATCGCCGCGAGGTGAAAAATTACGTCGGGCTTTGAAGCCACAAGCCCCGGCGCCGTCTTGGGATCGGAGGAATCGCTGGTCACGAGTTCGACCGGGATCTTCGTGTTCGGCTTCGCCGGTGCGACGACGTCCTGCAATGTCAGCTTGCTGATATCCTGTTTGCCGAGACGGCCGTCGCGAACGAGGCGTTCGGTGAGTTTGCGGCCAACCATGCCGGCCGCGCCAAGAATGAGAATGTGCAAGGGAAGCTCCTTTTTATTCTTCTCCGTCATTCCGGAATGCGCGCTCTTGCAGCGCATATCCGGAATCTCTTCCAGATCATCCGCGAGATTCCGGGTTCGCGCGCTCGCCTGCGGGCGAGCATGCGCCCCGGAATGACGAGACCGCCTATTCCTTCACCGCGCCGGTCATCGCCGACACATAATGCTCGACGAAGAACGCGTACAGGATCACCAGCGGCAGCGAGCCGACCAGCGCGCCCGCCATCAGCGAGCCCCACTTGTAGATGTCACCGTCGACGAATTCGTTGACGATCGCGACCGGTACCGTCTTGTTCGGCGTCGATTGCAGGAACGTCAGCGCGTAGATGAATTCGTTCCAGCACAGCGTGAACGAGAAGATGAACGCGGAGATCAGGCCGGGCACGGCCAGCGGCAGCACGATCTTGATCAGAATCTGCCAGCGGCTGGCGCCGTCGATCAGCGCGCACTCTTCCAATTCATAAGGAATGGTCTTGAAGTACCCCATCAGCAGCCAGGTGGAGAATGGGATCAGCAGCGTCGGATAGACCAGGATCAGCGACAGCGGCGAGTCGAACAGCCCGTAGGCCTGGATCACCGAGGCCAGCGGAATGAACAGGATCGACGGCGGCACCAGATAGGCGAAGAAGATCAGCACGCCGACGGTGTCGGCGCCCCTGAAGCGAAGCCGCACGATGGCGTAGGCGGCAAGCACGCTTGCGATGATCGATAGTATCGTCGCGCAGGTCGCGACGTACATCGTATTCCACAGCCAGCGCGGATATTCGGTCTCGAACAGCAGCTTGCTGATGTGTTTCAGCGTCGGATGAACAACCCAGAACGGATTGTAGGTGTTCATGTCGATGAGCTGCTCGTCCGGCTTGATGGACGTCAGTGCCATCCAGTAGAACGGGAACAGCAGCACGATCAGAATGATGAACAGCGGCAGATAGAGCGTGACGAGCCGCTTCGGCAGCGACTCGAGGTAGCTCATGCCCTCGGTGTCGTCGCTCTTCGCGAGATTTTGCACGGCCGCGACGGCGGCTTTCGGTTGCAGGGCTGAATCAGTCATTGTCAGACCCCTGCTGCCACTTGCGCCGTTGCATGCCGAACCACGAGATCGCGATCGCGGCGAGCAGGAACGGGATCATGGCAGTGGCGATCGCAGCGCCTTCGCCGAGCCGCCCGCTGAGGATGCCGCGCTGGTAGCTCAGCGTGGCCATCAGATGCGTTGCGTTCACCGGCCCGCCCCGGGTCAATGCCCACACCAGTTGGAAGTCGGTGAAGGTGAACAGCACCGAGAACGTCATGACCACGGCGATGATCGGCGTCAGCAGTGGGTAGGTGATGTGGCGGAAGCGCTGCCAGTCGGTCGCGCCGTCCAGCGTCGCAGCCTCGTACAGCGACGGCGACACCGTCTGCAGGCCGGCCAGCAGCGTGATCGCCACGAACGGCACGCCGCGCCAGATATTGGCGAAGATCACGCTGCCGCGCGCCCAGTTTGTATCGCCCAGGAAGTTGATGTTCTGGTGAATGATCCCGAGCTTGATCAACGACCAGGAGATGATCGAGAACTGCGCATCGTAGATCCACCAGAACGCGATCGCCGAGAGCACGGTCGGCACGATGAACGGGATCAGCACGATGGCGCGGATCATGGCCTTGAACGGCATGTGCCGGTTGAGCAGCAGCGCGAGATAAAGCCCGACGGCGAATTTGATGACACTGGCGATCAGCGTGTAGAGCAGCGTATTGAAGACCGACAGCCAGAAAATGGTGTCGCTCCATAACCACTCATAATTTTCGAGCCCGACGAAGATGCCGGAGCGGCCGATGCGCTCGTCGGTGAAACTCATCCAGATGCCGAGGCCGAGCGGATAGGCAAGAAACAGGATCAGGAACGCGGCCGCAGGCAGCATGAACCACAGCGCGACCAAGTTTTTATTGGTCCGCAGCCGTTGCCACAACGACGGAACGTCGGCGGCGGCGGATTGCGGAGGCATTGAGGCCTGGACGATGCTCATTCAGTTCCAACTCCGATTCGGAAAGGCGCGCCCGGCAAATCGGATGAT
>JAFEFK010000197.1 GCA_018240625.1 Pseudomonadota bacterium | reverse complement strand
GAATTCAGACATCAAGATAGATGGCGTTGGTGACGGCGTCATGCTCTCCGGCTGGGTATCGAGCCCGGTGGAAGCTCAACAGGCCGGCGATCTGGCTGCACGTCTCGCGGGCGGCGCGGACAAGGTTGTCAATAGCATTGCCGTACGCGGCCGCGACCAGGTCATGCTGAAGGTCACGGTCGCCGAAGTGGCACGCACGATCATCAAGCAGATGGGTGTCGATCTCAGCGCCAACCTGAACTACGGCACGGCCGTCGTAAACTTCAACAACGCAAATCCGTTTACCGCCTACGGTCGGTCGCTCGTGGCGGGTAACGGCGTCGCGACTTCGTTCGGAGGCACCAGTGCGGTGCCCGCGGTCACCGCGACTCTTCGCGCTATGGAAAGCGCGGGCGTGGTACGGACGCTCGCGGAACCCAACTTGACGGCGATATCCGGCGAGTCGGCGACGTTCATCTCGGGCGGTGAATTTCCGGTGCCTGCGGGTTACTCCTGCGATCCTACCACCCATGTTTGTACAACTCAGATCAGCTTCAAGAAGTTCGGCATCTCGCTGAACTTTACACCCGTGGTTCTGACCGAAGGCCGGATCAGCCTGAGGGTCATGACCGAAGTGTCAGAGCTCTCCAACGAGAACGCGATTACGCTGACTCAGGCCGTCGGTAGCTCTCTGACGGTGCCCTCGATCAAGACCAGACGGGCGGAAACGACGCTGGAAATTCCATCGGGTGGTTCGATGGCAATGGCCGGCCTGATTCAGGAGCAGACCAAGCAGGCAATCAACGGATTGCCGGGTCTCACACAGTTGCCGGTTCTTGGATCGCTCTTCCGCAGCCGTGACTATGTCAACGGGCAGACCGAGCTGATGGTTATTGTAACCCCCTATGTCGTCAGAGCGGTCGCACAGAAGGACCTCGCGCGGCCTGATGATGGTTTCGCAGATGCATCCGATCCGCAGGCGGACCTTCTTGGGAGCATTAATCGCATTTACGGCGCGCCGGGCCGCGCCGAACCCGCACGCAACTATCGCGGCACCTATGGCTTCATTACCGACTGAGGCGGAGCAAGGAACGAAACGATGACATCCGCAAATTCCGCCAAGCGCTATCGTAGTGTGCGCATAGCTACTCTCGCCGTCGGCCTCGCCGCCGGCCTGGGTGCCTGTACCCACACGAGCCAGGAAGGCACGACTGCGAGCATTCCCAACGATTATCGCCAGCGACATCCGATCGCTATCCAGGAAGCCGACCGGACCGTGAATATCTTCGTCGGCAATACGCGCGGCGGCTTGTCCGCATCGCAACGCGCCGACGTCATCGGACTTGCAAGTGTCTGGCTCCGCGAAGGAACCGGCGCCATCGTCGCCGAGGTACCGGTCAATACCCGGAACGCCCGGGCCGCAGGAGATTCATTCAGGGAAGTGCGCTCACTGCTGACATCCGCCGGCGTGCCTCCGCGCGGAATCATTGTACGGCAATACCAACCCGACGACCCGCGGCTGTTCGCAACTATCCGCCTGACCTATCCGCGAATCGCCGCGGTCGCCGGGCCGTGCGGCCTTTGGCCGGAGGATCTCGGTCCGTCGATCCACAACAAAGGGTACTTCGACAACAAGTCTTATTGGAATTTCGGGTGCGCGAGCCAGCGCAATCTCGCGGCGATGATCGACAATCCGTCGGACCTCGTCCAACCGCGGCCGGAAACTCCGCCCTACACCGCTCGTCGCACGGCTGCTTTCGAAAAATATCGCAAGGGGACCAGCACCGCGACAACCTATTCCGAAGCCGATAAGGCCAAACTCAGCGATACAGGCAAATGATCAGCTACGCTCGTCAGGACGCAGAAGAGCAATCCGCCGGCACCCCGCCGGACGCCGACGATCATATTGCGCCGGCGCCCCGCGTGTCGGTGCAGGCATTTTGCGAATCAATGGAAACGGCCACCGCCGTGCAGGCGGCCAGCGAGGATCGCCGGCTGGGGAAAGCCCATCTCAAAATCCAGATGGGCGGCATGGCGGCCGCTATCGAAGCCTATCGCTCGGCGCCGACGCCAAATGTCATCATTCTCGAAACCGAGGGGCGAAGCGACATTCTTGCTGGCCTCGATCATCTCGCAACCGTCTGTGACGCCGGTACCCGCGTTGTGGTGATTGGCCGTGTCAATGACGTAACCTTGTACCGCGAGCTGGTGCGACGCGGCGTCAGCGATTACGTCATCGCGCCTGTCAATGCGCTCGGAATGGTTCGCTCGATATGCGGTTTGTTCTCGGCCCCCGAATCCAAGGCGGTTGGCCGCGTGATCGCCGTTGTCGGTGCAAAGGGCGGTGTCGGCGCATCCACCGTCGCTCACAATATGGCTTGGGCGATTGCGCGTGATTTGGCGCTCGACTCTGTCGTCGCGGACCTCGATCTCGCGTTCGGAACCGCCGGCCTGGACTACAATCAGGATCCGCCGCAGGGGATTGCCGACGCCGTGTTCTCCCCAGATCGCGTTGACACCGCGTTCATCGACCGACTGCTATCCAAATGCACCGATCATCTGAGCTTGCTTGCGGCACCCGCGACGCTCGACCGGGTCTACGACTTCGGCACGGAGGCATTTGACTCAATTCTCGATACATTACGGACAACGATGCCCTGCATCGTGCTCGATATTCCTCATCAGTGGTCCGGGTGGACCAAAAAGGCCTTGATCGGAGCGGACGACATCCTCATTGTCGCGGCGCCAGACCTAGCCAATCTGCGCAACACGAAGAACATATACGACCTGCTCAAGGCGGCGCGGCCAAACGACCGGCCGCCGCTGTACTGCCTCAACCAGGTGGGTGTTCCGAAGCGGCCCGAGATCAACGCCGGCGAGTTCGCTAAGGCAATCGAAAGCCAGCCGATCGTCAGCATTCCCTTTGATCCGCAGATGTTCGGCTCCGCAGCGAATAATGGTCAGATGATCGCCGAAATCGCGGCGAATCATCGCACCACGGAGATGTTCTTGCAGATCGCACAGCGCCTGACCGGTCGGGGCGAAGCCAAAAAGCCGCGAAAATCGTTTCTGCCTCCGTTCATCGAAAAGCTGCGAGCAAAATAAGTTATCGCGTGGGGTATCGTCGTGTTTGGTAAGCGTAGCGGATCAGAAAACGAGGCCCGGAAGTCTGCGGGCATGGTGCTGGAGGCAACTCCAACCGCCACGAGTACGCGTGCGCCCGCAGAAACGACTCCGACCGTCGGTTCCCCGCCACTTGCGCCGGCACGATCCGCTCCGCAAGCCCCGGCGGTCGACGTCCGCCGATCCGACACCTACTATCAGGTCAAGGCAACGATCTTCGGCGCCCTGATCGAGGCCATCGATCTGGCACAGCTTGCCAAGCTCGACAGCGAGTCTGCCCGCGAAGAAATTCGCGACATCGTCAACGAGATCATCGCGATCAAGAACATCGTGATGTCGATCGCCGAGCAGGAAGAGCTGCTCGATGATATCTGCAACGACGTTCTCGGCTATGGCCCGCTTGAACCGCTGCTGTCTCGCGACGACATTGCCGATATTATGGTCAACGGTGCAGGCACCGTCTTCATTGAAGTTGCGGGCAAGATCCAGCGAACCGGAATCCGGTTTCGCGATAACCAGGAATTACTGAATATCTGCCAGCGGATCGTGAGTCAGGTCGGCCGTCGCGTCGACGAGTCCTCGCCGATATGCGACGCGCGCCTTGCCGATGGGTCCCGCGTCAATGCGATCGTTCCGCCGCTCGCGATCGACGGGCCGGCGCTGACGATTCGTAAATTTAAAAAGGACAAGTTAACCCTCGATCAACTTGTGAAATTCGGCGCCATTACGCCGGACGGCGGCACGATCCTGCAAATCATCGGCCGCTGCCGGGCCAATGTTCTGATCTCCGGCGGAACAGGCTCCGGCAAGACCACGCTGCTCAATTGCATGACAAATTACATCGACCATGACGAGCGTATCATTACGTGCGAAGACGCCGCCGAGCTTCAATTG
>JAFEFK010000196.1 GCA_018240625.1 Pseudomonadota bacterium | reverse complement strand
TAGATATCGAAGATGCCGTACTCCTTGGTGAACCCGTTGCCGCCGAAGCATTGCAGCGCGGTGTCCACCGCCTTGATGCCGGCGTCGGCTGCGGCAAGTTTTGCCATGTTGGAGAATTCGCCGGCTTCGCGGCCCTGATCGAAGATCCAGGCGGCTTTTAGTGTCATCAGCGATGCCAATTCGACATCGGTGCGGGCGCTGGCCAGGGGATGCTGCAAGCCCTGATAAGATCCGATCGGCACGTTGTTGAAAACCCGCCGCTCCTTGGCGTATTCGACTGCCCGGTTCAGGGCATAGCGGCCGAGACCGCAGGAAATCGAACCGACAAGAATGCGTTCGGGATTAAGGCTTTTGAACAAAATGCCGAATCCCTTGTCGACTTCGCCAACAATGTCCTCCGGCCCAAGATCGACTTCGTCGAAAAACAGCTGCCATTGTGTTTCCGGGGCCGGAATGCTCACTGGAATGTATTGCTTCTGCACGCCCTTGGCTTTCAGGTCGACCACAAACAGGGTGAAGCCATCGGTTTTCTTCTGAACCTCGGTATGCGCTGTCGTTCGCGTCACCACCAGCGCGTAGTCCGCGCCATCGGCGTCGGTGATAAATGTCTTCTGACCGCTCAGCGCGAAGCGATTGCCACGCTTCTTTGCTATCGTGGAAGTACGAATCGTGTTGGTTCCCGCGTCAGGCTCGGTGATCGCGAAGCAAAAGCGCGTCTTGCCGCCACACGCATCGGGCAGATAGCGCAATTTCTGCGCTTCGCTGCCGTATTTGGCTATGAATCCCAAGCTCATTGCCGCGCCGACGACGAGGTTTAGCAGTGGAATGCCATTGTTTGACAAGCCCTCAAGGAACAGGTGCATCTCGACCATGCCTTGTCCCGAGCCGCCGTATTCCTCAGGCACCATCGTTCCGACGAAGCCATCCTCCGCAACCTTGCTGTAAAGGGCTTGGGGGAATACGTGCTTGTCGGCGCATTCCATCCAGTATTTGCGATCGAATTGCTTCGCAACCATATCGCCGTATTCGTAGATTTGCCGCTGCTCGTGCGTAAGATCAAAGTCCATGTGGGAACTCCGCCGCCGGCCGAAACCGCGTTGTTCTAAGTTGAGAATTCGAAACCCTCTCGGGAACACCGTCGAGTTTATTGTTTGCGAGGCGGCCGGCTGTCGGTCGGCAGCATCAATTGCTTGCTATCTTTAGGCAGAAGCGGCTAGGATTTCAACCTAACAATCGTTCGAAAACGAACGAATGTTAGAAAATAATGAAGACCGTCGAGCCCGCATTTCCTGGCTTGTGATCAGTTTTGGGGAATAGCC
>JAFEFK010000195.1 GCA_018240625.1 Pseudomonadota bacterium | reverse complement strand
TTGTCATTGCCGCGGTCCTCTTCGCCCTTGCGGGAAGGCCGCCTGCCGGCCGCGATCTTGAACTCGCAAGCGAAATTCATGGATCTGCCGTTGACACGTTGCAAATCGAAGCAAGCGCGGCGCAAGCGCAGCTTTCCCGCATCATCGACCATCCGATCAACAATGCCCTGCCACTACTGCTGGTGCCGCTGATCACGATCATCGTCAGGAGCCTGAAGAAATCCAGGGCTGCCGCGCCCACCGCGGCTACGACCGAGCGATCCTGATCACGGCCTCGAAAATCCAAGGAGCATTGCCAACATGTCCCGGCCTCACCTCAAGCCGATCCTCAACGCATCACTACCGGCGCAATTCCGTCAGATTCGCATCGTGCTGGCCCGAGAGCCCGGCCGTCCCGACGGCGACGCTGAAGTCGCGTATACTTTCATCGCGCCGATCGATGCCGAAGGACGCATCGATCGGAAACTATGGCAGGCCCACCGCGATGCCTGTCGCGTCGCGCGGCAGCGTCCGGACGAGGAACCCCAGCATGGCCATCTTGTCCATCATGCTGGGGGATCGTGGGGTTTTCACTACGACGGCGAAGCCAAGCTGCCCGACGAAGCCGGCTATCATTTCGCCGCCGAGCGCTTTGTCGTTGGCGAATATATCTCGATCAACGAGCGCGGCCGCATGCACACCTATCGCGTGACGTCGGTATCGCATCTTTAGCGCAGGCGAGACTCACGAGACTCACTGGCCCGGCTTTCAAAGGCTGCGGCATGCGCTGGATGCGTGAGATCGTCTCGATCTGCCGGGCAGGCTAGAGGGCAAGCCTGACGTTGCAAATATCGTGCTCGGCCGGATCGGACTCGATTTCAAAGCCGAGGTTGCGGCACATCGTCAGCATGACCGTGTTTTCGGCCAGCACATCGCCGGAGATGGCCTTGAGGCCTTCGGATCTGGCGTATTCGATGATCAACTGCATCAGAGCCCAGCCCAACCCCCTGCCCTTGAGATCGGATCGCAGCAGGATCGCGTATTCGCCACTCTCATAGATCGAATCCGAATGTATCCTGACCACGCCCAGCAATTCGTTGGTGACCTCGTCGAAGGCGACAAAGGCCATCGCGCGCGCATAGTCGAGCTGAGTCAGCCGCGCGATGAATTCGTGGGAAAATTTCTTCATCGGCGCAAAGAACCGCAGCCGCAAATCGTGGCTCGTGACATGCCGCAGGAATTCATGGATCAGCGGCTCGTCCTCCGGACGGATCGGACGTACAAAGACCCGCCAGTCATCCTTGATTTCCAGGTGACGCTGCCATTGCGACGGATAGGGCCGCACCGCGAAGTTGGCGGGCCCGGAACCGCGGAATTTGCGCTCGGCGCGCCCGACCGCGACGCGCGCATCGACGGCGAGCACGCCCGCTTCATCCGCCAACAGCGGATTGATGTCCAGTCCGCGGATTTCCGGAACGTCCGCGGCCATCTGCGCCAGCTTGACCAGCACCGTTGCGACCGCGTCTTCCTTCACCGCCGGCACGTCGCGATAGGCGCGCAGCAATCGCGACACGCGGGTCCGCTCGATCAGGCCGCGCGCCAGTTGCAAATCCAGCGGCGGAAGCGCCAGCGCCTTGTCGTTGATGATCTCGACCGCCGTGCCGCCGCGGCCGAACACCACGACGGTGCCGAAGGTCGGATCGTCGGCGAGGCCCAGAATGAGTTCGCGCGCCTTCGGCCGCAGCACCATCGCCTGCACCAGGACGCCGGATATCCGTGCATCCGGCCGCAGCGCTTTCGCCCGCGCCACAATATCCGACATCGCCGATCGCACCGCGTCGGCGCTGGTGAGATTGAGAACGACGCCGCCGACATCGGATTTATGCACGATGTCGCGCGACATGATCTTGAGCACGACCGTCGAGCCCTGCGCCAAAATGGCCGAGGCTTGGGTCGCCGCCTGCTCGGCATCGGCGGCCGCATAGGTCGGCACCATCGCGATGTCATAGGCGTCGAACAGTCGCTTGATCTCGATCGGATCGAGCCATTGACGGTCATCGGCCAGCGCATCGGCGACGATCCGCCGGGCGGCCTCGGTGTCGGGCACAAACGAGGTCGGCATCGCCGGCGGGACTTGCGCCAACACCTCCAGCACCTCGCGGTGCCGCACGAGATGCATGAAGCCCCGCACCGCATCGTCCTCGGTAGGATAATTCGGAATTCCGGCGCCGCTCAGAAGATCGCCGATCTTTTGGTCCGCGCCGATCCAGGCGGCGAGCACCGGCTTGGACAACGCGCGATGTTGCTCGCGATACTTCCGGACAATCTCGGTGACGACGGCGGCGATCTCATCCGCGCGCGCGATCGCGGTCTGCACGTTCATCACCAGAATAGCGTCGTTGCCGGGATCGGCCAACAACACGTCCAGCGCCGCTGCATAACGCGCGGCGTCGGCATCGCCGACGATATCGACGGGATTTGAGCCTGACCATGTCGGCGGCAACACCGCGTCCAGCCGGGCACGGATATCGGCCGTCATGGCCGCCGGAATGCCGCCCAGTTCGGCCAGCCGGTCGACCGCGAGCACGCCGATGCCGCCGCCATTGGTCAGGATCGCCAGCCGCTTGCCGGGCGGCGCTTTGAGGCGGCCCAACGTTTCGGCGCAGTCGAACAACTCGCGCAGGTCCGAGACTCGCAGCACCCCGGCCCTCTGGAACGCGGCCTCGTAAACGGCATCGGAGCCTGCCAGCGCGCCGGTATGGGTTGCGGCGGCTTTAGCACCCTGCGCCATGCGGCCGGATTTGACGACGACGACCGGTTTGACCCTTGCGGCGGCCCGCGCCGCCGACATGAATTTTCGGGCATCCTTGATTGCTTCGATATAGAGCAGAATGGCCTGCGTCTTCTCGTCCAGCGCGAAGTAGTCGAGCAAGTCGGCGATATCGACGTCGAGCTGGTCGCCGATCGACACGATCCCGGAAAATCCCACCGCGCGCTGCGCCGCCCAATCCACCATGCCCGCAGCGATCGCGCCGGACTGCGAGATCAGCGCCAGATTTCCTTGACCCGGCATGTGGGCGGAAAAGCTCGCATTGAGATTGGCGCCGGGCATCATGATGCCCAGGCAATTGGGGCCAATCAGCCGCATTCCATATTTTTGCGCGGCTTTTTCCGTTGCATCCGCCAGCGAGCCCGGACCATGGCCAAGCCCGGCGCTGACAATGACCGCGCCCGCCGCACCACAGCGGCCAGCTTCATCGATCAGGATCGGAATCGCCTTGGCCGGTGCGGTGATGACGACCAGTTCTGGCACGAAGGACAATTCAGCAAGGCTGCCGACAGCTTTCATGCCATCGATCTCTGAATACTGCGGATTGACCAGTCCGAATTCGCCTTTGAACTGTGCCTTCTGGATGTTGCCGAGAATGGCGCGGCCAACCGAGCCGCGGCGCGGGCTGGCACCGACCAGTGCAACCGAACGCGGCGCCAGCAGATTCTTCAGATGATAGGTCGACATCGATCTCGATACCTGGCGAGTTAATACCGGCCCT
>JAFEFK010000194.1 GCA_018240625.1 Pseudomonadota bacterium | reverse complement strand
GGCTTCCCGCTGCGATTGAGCAGAGGGTTGTAGGATGCCTGGATCCAGATCGGCTTGCCGCCCTTGGCGACACGCCGGAATTCCCGTGCCTGGAATTCTCCCCGCCGGAGCGCTTCCCAGAACTCGCGGTAGCGAACACTGCCGCGGGTCTCGTCGTCGACGAAGAGGCTGTGATGCTTGCCCTGGATCTCCCCCAGCGTGTAGCCCATCACGGTGAGAAAATTTGAATTCGCGGTGATGATCGTGCCGTCGAGATCGAACTCGATGACTGCCTGCGACCTGTTCAGCGCGTCGATCTTCGCGCTCATGTCGCGCGATGATGCAAAAAATGCCATGTAAATCCCCGCAGATACCTTCGGGAATCACGATGCTGCGTAAAGCGTTAAGCAACTTTTACGAGAACCGCCACTGTAAGTGTTCCCACAGGTGGAACCCGCTTTTATGGTAGGCTGTTACGCCTGGACATGCTTGGCACGCATGGATCGCGGCGTTCGAAGTGGACGCGCCGTTGCGGGACAACGTCGCATCCCATTGCCCAATCATCCCCAACGGGGTGTAATTGGCTCAAATAGACAAACGGCGCCGGACGCCTGCAGCCGAATTTTTGGGGGGAGAGACACACGATGCACGGCACGCTCAATCAGGCAGCAACTCCCGAACAGATCGCGGCGCGCGACAGGTCCGCCGCGACGCCGCTCGAGGCGTTCGATCCCGGACACCCCGAACTGTTTCGCAGCGATACGTTCTGGCCGTACTTCGACCGGCTGCGGCGGGAAGACCCGGTTCACTACTGCAAGGACAGCCTGTTCGGCCCTTACTGGTCGATCACCAAATACAACGACATCATGGAGATCGAGACCAATCACGCGGTGTTCTCTTCCGCGTCGGCGCTCGGCGGCATCACCATTCGCGACGTAGCACCCGACCTGCGCCGCGAGAGCTTCATCGCCATGGACCAGCCGCGCCATGGTCCGCAGCGCAAGACCGTGGCGCCGATGTTCACGCCGACCCACCTCGATCAGCTGGCCGTGAACATTCGCAAGCGATCGGCTGAATGTCTCGACAACCTGCCGCGAGGCGAGGTGTTCGACTGGGTCGATCGGGTCTCGATCGAGCTGACCACCCAGATGCTGGCGGTGTTGTTCGACTTCCCCTGGGAAGACCGCCGCAAGCTGACGCGCTGGTCCGACGTCGCCACCACCCTGCCCGGTCCGGACGGTGTGGTCGCAACTGAAGACGAGCGGCAGGCCGAGTTGATGGAATGCGCGACCTATTTCGCAAGGCTGTGGAAGGAGCGCATCGACCAGCCGCCGAAGAGCGATTTGCTGTCGATGATGGCGCATTCGGACGCGACACGCGACATGGACCCGAGGAACTTCCTCGGCAACCTGATCCTGCTGATCGTCGGCGGCAACGACACCACCCGCAACACACTCTCCGGAAGCATCTATGCGCTGAGCAAGAACCCCGATCAGTACCGCAAGCTGCGCGACAATCCCGCCCTGCTCGACAGCTTCGTGCCGGAAGTGATCCGCTGGCAGACGCCGCTCGCGCACATGCGCCGCACCGCGCTCGAGGATTTCGAGTTTCGCGGCAAGCAGATCAAGAAGGGCGACAAGGTGGTGATGTGGTACGTCTCGGGCAACCGCGACGAGGACATCATCGATCGCCCCTACGACTTCATTATCGACCGGGCGCGGCCGCGCACCCACCTCTCCTTCGGCTTCGGTATCCACCGCTGCGTCGGTTTGAGGCTCGCCGAACTGCAACTCAAGATCATCTGGGAAGAGATCATGAAGCGGTTCGACGATATCGAGGTCGTTGCCGAGCCGAAGCGGGTCTATTCCAGCTTCGTCAAGGGTTACGAGACGCTGCCGGTGCGCATTCCGGCATAGCCACGCGACAATCGCGACAATAAGGTCCATCGACGATGAACATCCAGACGAAAATCGCGACCGACAAGGAAGCCGTTCAGCGCGCCGCGCGCGAGCAGGCCTATTCGATGGCGCTCAGGGATTTTCACCCGGGCGCGCCACGGCTGTTCCAGAACGATACGCTGTGGCCGTATTTCGAGCGGTTGCGCAAGGAAGAGCCGGTGCACTACTGCACCAACTCGCCGATCGAGCCTTACTGGTCGGTGACCAAATACAACGACATCATGCACGTCGACACCAACGCCGCGATCTTCTCCTCCGACGTCAGGCACGGCGGCATCGCCATCCGCGACGTTCCCGTCGGCTACGACTGGCCGAGCTTCATCGCCATGGACGAACCGCACCACGCGCCGCAACGCAAGACCGTGTCGCCGATGTTCACGCCCACGCATCTCGATGAACTGGCGGTCCTGATCCGCAAGCGCGTCTGCAAGGTGCTGGACAGCCTTCCGCGCAACGAGACGTTCAACTTCGTCGAACGCGTCTCGATCGAACTGACCACGCAGATGCTGGCGACCTTGTTCGATTTCCCGTGGGAGGAGCGACGCAAGCTGACGCGCTGGTCCGACGTCTCGACCGCGCTGCCCAAAAGCGGCGTCGTGTCATCGCCGGAGGAACGCCGGCGCGAGATGGACGAGTGCCGCGCCTGTTTCGAGAAACTCTGGAACGAGCGCGTCAACGCCGAGCCGCGCAACGACCTGCTGTCGATGATGGCGCACAACGACGCGACACGCACCATGGATGGCGAAACCTTGATGGGCAACATCATCCTGCTCATCGTCGGCGGCAACGACACCACCCGCAACACCATGACCGGCTCGGTGCTGGCGCTGAACGAGAACCCCGAGCAGTTCGACAAGCTGCGCGCCAACCCGAAGCTGATCGACAGCATGGTGCCCGAAGTGATCCGCTGGCAGACGCCGCTGGCGCACATGCGCCGCACCGCGCTCCAGGATACCGAGCTTGGCGGCAAGACCATCCGCAAGGGCGACCGCGTGGTGATGTGGTATGTCTCCGGCAACCGCGACGACGAGGTGATCGAGCGGCCGAACGAATTCATCATCGACCGTGCGCGGCCGAAGACGCATATGT
>JAFEFK010000193.1 GCA_018240625.1 Pseudomonadota bacterium | reverse complement strand
TTCTTCCCATTCTCGCGATAGCCGCAACGGCGTCGGCGCAAACCGGCGCCGAGAAACAGAATTCCGGATGCGCGCGCGATGTGGTGCGGCATTGCCGATCCAAAATGAACGACGGCGACATGGTCGTTCTGGCATGTTTGAAAGAGCACCGGGCCAAGCTTACCAAGGCGTGCGCGAAGACATTGGCCGATCACGGCCAGTAGCGAAATTGTATCCAGCAGCACGCCGCTGCGGCCTTCGAGACGCCGCTTCGCGGCTCCTCAGGGTGACGGCCGCTTACGTGCTGCTTCCCACCGCCGTCGATGCCGGCAGGACCTCAGCCGCCGCGTGGTCGGGCGATTCGTCCTTCGAGCGCACCGATCCGAGCGGCCGCTCAAGCATTCGGCGGACGCGAACCGGATCCGGCCCGAGGTGGAAGGCCATCGCGCGTTGATGGAGCGCGCGTTCCGATTGCGTCGAACGATTGCGCTGCCGCAGATAGTCGAGCCATGTCGGGCAATGGTAGCGCTCGATCCACATTTCCGGATCGGCGATATCGCGCGCGATGCTCCAGCCATAGGCGCCGTTGCGCTGCCGGCTGAGCTGGACCTCCTGCATGAGTCCGTGAAAGGCGCGCGCGTTGTCCTGATCGACACGATATTCGATCTCGACCACGAGAGGTCCACTACGTCCGGTGAGCGAGAGCCTCACCTCGGGATCGGCGAGAACGTCGGCGGCTTCATTGCGTCCACCCACCGGCGGCATGCTGATCCAGAGCCCCAGCAGTGGGGAGAGAAACATGGCGGTGCCCGAAACCAGCAACGCCGTTTTGACGCCGACGACATCGGTGAGATGTCCCCAGCCCCAGCTTCCGATAGCAATACCGCCAGCGATAGAAGCCTGAAATGCTGCGAGCGATCGTCCGGCGACCCAGCGGGGCGCGGACAACTGCACGCCGATGTTGAACAGCGCGACTGCGAGCATCCACACCGATCCTGCGACCACCAGCGCTGCCGCGGTGAGAACCGGTTCGTGGCTCACGCCGACGACGGCGATGGCGACGCCCATGATCAGCGCGCAGGCGCGCACCGACGCCTCGCCGGTCAGTCGTTTGCGTACCTCACTGATATTGAGCGCGCCGATCACCGCGCCCATGCCGAACGCGCCGAGCATGATGCCATAGGTCTGTGCTCCGCCGTGCAGCAGGTCACGGGCAACCAGCGGCATCAGCGCCGAAATCGAACCGCCGGCAATACCGGTCACCAGCGTCCGCGCGAGCACGATGCGAACCGGCGGCGAATTCGAAATGTAGCGCACACCGGAGATAATCGCGCGTTGCAACTGCTCGCGCGGCAGCCGCGAGGGTTCAGTCTTTCGCCGCCACAGAAACAGGACGACAAGAAGCGGGATATAGAGAACGGCATTGGCGGCGAAGGCCGCGACGGCGCCGGCCGATGCCACGATGATGCCGCCGATCGCGGGGCCGAAGCTGCGGGCGATATTGTAGCTGATGCCGTTCAGCGCCACGGCCGAGGGCAAGGTTTCTGTAGGAACCTGCTCGCTCACAGACGCTTGCCACGCTGGTCCGAACAACGCCATGCCGCTGCCGACGATGAAACAGAAGGCCAGCAGGATGTTGGGTGTAACCAGCCCGAGCCAGGCCAGCACGGCGAGCGTCGTGGCGCTGCTCAGCGCGATCGATAACGAGATCAGCGCGACCACGCGCCGGTCGTACATGTCTGCAATCGCTCCGGCCGGCATCGAGATCAGCATGATCGGCAGCATCAAGGCGGTCTGCACCAGCGCGACCTTATCGGCGGCCGAGGTCATCTGGGTCATAGCCCATGCAGCGCCGACGCCTTGAATCAGAAGACCGAGATTTGAGAGCAGACTGGCGAGCCAGATTCGCCGAAAGATTGCATGGCGCAGCGGAGCTGCGAGTCCTCCCTGGGACACCATCGATCGTTTCGGCGCTTCGGTCATGATCGGTCCATTGTTGCCAGGTGGCGCGATTGAGAGATGACCGCGACGCGCTTCCGATTCGCGACGATCTCGATGAATTGATGCCTGCTAACCTCCGGGCCTGTCTAGTGGGTAAGGTCTTTGAGGCGCTGTGGAGGACTGTTAGGGTGCGGAAAAATCAGGAGGAGAGACGCATGATCGGGTCGCGGCGGACATTTCTGAAAGGCATCGCGGCGCTGCCGCTGGCGACCGGCGGTTTTGGACTCCAGGCGATCGCACAGCCCTCCAACGTTGCGTCGGCCGCTGCACAGGTTCCGCCGATTTTGCTCGTGCACGGCAATGGCGACCATGCGCCGTTGTGGATGACGACGATGTGGCGGATGGAAACCAACGGCATTCCGCGCGACCGGCTGTTCGCGATCAATTTCACCGACCCGCTGGCGCGCAGCGACGATGCCGTGGCCCAGCAGGGTCGTTCCTCGACCGAGGACCAGCGCCGCGAACTCGGCGACGCCATCAAGGCACTGAAAGCGCGCACCGGCGCGCCTCGCGTCGCTTTGGTCGGCAATTCGCGCGGCGGCAATTCCATCCGCAGCTACATCAAAAACGGCGGCGGAGGCGATGTCAGCCACGCGGTGTTGTGTGGCGTTCCCAATCACGGCATCTATGCCTCGGACGGCGGCCTCGGCGCCGAGTTCAATGGCAAGGGACCGTTCCTGAGCGGGCTGAACGAGGGTGATACGGAAGTCACCGCGGGCACTGCGTTCCTGACTCTGCGCAGCGATGGCATGGATAAATATGCTCAGCCCGACGGCCGGTTCATCGGCAAGCCCGGCACGCCGACCGGCATAACCTTCGAGGGACCCGCGCTCAAGGGCGCGACCAATCTCGTTCTCGGTGCGGTCGATCACCGCGAGACGGCATTTTCGCCGCGTGCCTTCCGCGAGATCTACAAATTCATCGCCGGACACGAACCCGCGCGCATCGCGATCACGCCGGAGGTCGAGGTCCGACTCAGCGGCCTTGTGACGGGAACGCCGGGCGGCGTGCAGACCAACCGGCCGGTCGCCGGCGCAAGCGTGGAAATTTATCGGGTATCGCCGGACACGGGTGAGCGCATGGGTGGTCCGATCCATGCCTCGAAGACCGGCGCCGATGGCCGCTGGGGTCCGGTACAAGTCGAGCCCACATGGTATCTGGAAATGGTGCTGACCGAGCCGGGTGCGCCGATCACGCACCTCTATCGCTCGCCGTTTCCACGTTCCTCCGACATCGTGCATCTGCGCGCCGCGAAGCCGCTGGCAGCCGCCGATGCCGGCGTTGGGGCCGTCGTGATGATGTCGCGTCCGCGCGGATATTTCGGCCTGCCGCGCGATATCGTGCTGCTGGACGGCAAGGAACCTTCCGATGTGAAGCATGGGGTGCCGGCCGACTCGGTGACAACGGTACGGCTTCCAGCGGCGGAAGCGGGCCGCGCGGTCCCAGCAATATTCAATCTGGAGCGGATTGTCGCGCGCGCGTGGCCGGCCTCGGAAAATCGGGTCACGATTGCAGAGCTGACTTACTGAGACGTTCACCTCCGGATGCGGGAAGCTCTCGTAGAGCTTCTTGCGATCCCGCTATCGGCGTAAGGCGGCGGAGCGCGCTCCCGATGCGCAAACGCGCGCGAGCCTGCAGGAAGAAACCGTCAAAATCTGGCAGCGTGCACGTCGTACGTTAATCTTCGTGACTCATTCAATCGATGAGGCGTTGTACCCGGGCGACAGGATTGTTGTGATGGGGCGTTCGGATCGCGCATCTTCGTCAACCGGTTCAATCTGGGCAGCGAAGGGACATTCGCGGGATTGCTCACCGTCGTCATCATTGTCTCCTGATCGGGGCAGGCTTCCAGCAAGTCGAGCGTTGCACCATTCAACGGTGGGGAATGGCGGATAAAATAAATAATCCGAGGGGAAAAACGATGCGCAAATCCGCGATCTCGATGCTGGTTGCGATACTTGCAGCCGCGATCTGTTCGACGACAGCCATGGCCAAGGACGAGGTGCGGGTCGCGGCGCAGTTCGGTTTGGGTTACGCGCCGTTGTTCGCGCTGGCGAAGAAGCCCGAGTTTCTGCAAAAATATGCACCCGATGCCGACGTCAAGTTTATTCAGTTGACCGGGGGCGCGGCCGTGCGCGAAGCCTTGCTGTCGGATTCCGCAGATATCGGGGGACTGGCCATGCTGCCGGTTATCCAGGCCTGGGCCAAGGGTGCCGATCTCAAGGTCGCGTTGGGTCTTTCCGATATGCCCATTCAGCTCATTACCTGGAATCCGGATCTCAAAACCATTAAGGATCTCAAGCGCGACGACAAAATCAATGTCATTTCGATCGGCTCGCCGCAAACGCTGGTCATGAAGATGGCGGCGATGAAATACTTCGGTTCGCCGACAACGCTCGACAACCACTTCGTCACCATGGCGCATCCGGATGCGGTTGCCGCGGTAATCTCCAAGCGCGGGATCGTCGCCGAGTTCGCGACGCCGCCCTACATCCGCATGTTGCTGAAGCATCCCGATATGCATGTCATATTGAGCAACAAGGATTTTGCCGAAGCGGACTTCATGCTGATTTGCGCGGCTGCGGGCAAACGATTTGTCGAAGGCAAGCCGAAGCTCTATGGAGCGACCATCCATGCCTTGAAGGATGTCATTGAATGGATGAACACCAAGCCGGAAGAAGCCGCGGCGTTTTTTGCAGCCAATCAACCCGGCAAGCTCTCGGCAGATGACTGGCTGGCTGAAATGAAACAGCCGGGGGTTCGATTCAGTCCCGCTCCTCGCGGCCTCGCCAACCTGTCGGCGTTCATGGCCAAGATCGGGGTGACGGCGAAAGCGGGAACGTACGAGGAACTGACCTGGTCCAACCTGCGTGACGGCACCGGGAACTAGGTTTGGATGCATTCCGTTTCCCGAATGTTGGAGAGTCGCATCATCGTCAAACCTGTAGCAGGCTGATATCGTTCTCGACGGATGGCAGGCGGTGCCTTTGTCGTGCCCGGATTGAGGGCTTGGCTGGCTGCCTCTGTCACCTTTTGAGAACGAGGCGCATGTGAGCATTGCCGAAGTATACGAGGCGCCGGTCGGCCGAACACCGCTGGTCCCGCCGAGCCCGCCGCGCGCCTCCCCCGCCATGGGAGCGTTCCAGCGAATGGCGGCGATGCGCCGCAGCGCGATCGATACCTGGGGGCAGCCCGCTTACGAAGAAGACATCATCGAAGGCCGGTTCCTCGGCCGTGCCAGCTTTATTCTGAACGCGCCCGACGCAATCCGGCATGTGCTCGTCGAAAATTATGAAAACTACACCCGCACGCCCGCCGGCATTCGTGTGCTGCGTCCGATGCTGGGTGAAGGGTTGCTGCTCGCGGAAGGCCGCGCCTGGAAACATCAGCGGCGTACATTGGCGCCGGCGTTCACGCCACGTGCGGTGACGACATTGATCCCGCACATGGTCTCCGCCACTGACGACATGATCGCCCAGCTTCGGCGAACCGGCGATGGTCCGGTCGACCTGCGCGAAGCGATGCAGCGCATGGCGTTGGAGATCGCCGGACGAACGATGTTTTCGTTCGAGATGGGAGACCTCGGTGCTCAACTGCGCGGCTTCGTGATGGAATATGGCGAGCGCCTCGCAAGTCCCTCCTTTTTTGATTTGCTGCTGCCTATGGGTTGGCCAAGCCCGCGGGATTTTGAGCGGGCACGCTTCCGCAAACGCTGGACCCAATTCATGGCGATGCTGATCGCGGCGCGCCGCGCGGCTGGTAAGACCGAGGGTGCGCCGCCGCGTGACTTGTTCGATCTGATGGTCGCGGCGCGCGATCCTGAAACCGGCGATGCGTTCTCCGACGCTCAGCTGGGCGATCAAGTCGCGACCATGATTCTTGCCGGCCACGAGACCACGGCGACCGCGCTGTTCTGGTCGCTCTATCTGCTGGCGCTCGATCCGGCGACACAGCACGAACTGGCAGCCGAGGTGAAAACGTCGAGTCGCGATACAATCGAGATTGAGCGGTTGAAATTCACCCGCACGGTGGTCGACGAGACGATGCGTTTGTATCCGCCGGCGTTTCTGATCGCACGCGCCGCCGCCGGTCCCGATACCATCGCCGGTAGGACGGTGAAGCGCGGGGATGTGATTCTGATCGCGCCGTGGCTCTTGCACCGGCACGAAAAGCTGTGGGATGAACCCAACGCCTTCAAGCCGTTGCGTTTCCTGCCGGGGGCAACGCCACCCGACCGGTTCGCCTATTTGCCATTCGGTGCCGGGCCGCGCGTGTGCATCGGCGCGCATTTTGCGCTGGTCGAAGCCACGCTGGCATTGGCCCGGATCATAGGCGCATTCAAAGTTGAGTTGCTTGATGCGCAACCCGTGATGCCGGTCGGCATCGTGACGACGCAGCCGGACCGCTCGCCGATGTTCAGGATCGTACCGCGCTGAGGCTGCCCGCAGAGAATTGAATTTAACCTCTCTGCAACGTGTTTTGCGTGCGAGACACTTGTGACTAAATCTGGCCGGATTGCCGACCGGAATGACATTCCGTGATTGCGTTGCTTGCCTCAATGCCAGGCGGCTTATCTTGGATTTAAGTCATGAATGATACGAGTGCCCTGTTTTCCGTATTGAGGCAGACCACTGATCTATCGGTGGTCGATGCGATCGAGCGCCTGATCGACGAAGGCGAAGATCGCGATCTCAACCGGATCAACTTGCTGGACTTCTCCGCGCATCGCGGTCTCGATGAGGAGCGGGTGATCGCCGGATTTCTGCACGCGTCGCGGCTCGGCCTGTTTGATCTGACATGGAATGTGTTGTGCCCGGGCT
>JAFEFK010000192.1 GCA_018240625.1 Pseudomonadota bacterium | reverse complement strand
TGGGCTCTTCTACGCTCGCGATACTCAGGATGCCGCATTGCTCGGCAGCCTCGACAACGTTGGCGCGCATTCGTTCGCTGTTGACGCGGGTGACCTGGGTAAACCGGGTGAGAACCGGTTGCAGCGAACGCACCCCCATCTCGACCGCCTTCTGCACCATGTAATCGAGCCGGGCATGTTTCAGCGGCGCGAAGACATAATGCAGGTCGGGCAGGCGGTCCTGCGTTCTGTGGGGTGCGGCGATTTCGAGGTGCTCGGGCCGCTTGCGGCCGGCGATCACGGCCCGCCACTCGCCGTCGCGGCCGTTGAAAATCAGAATCTGCGCACCTGCGCCGAGACGCAGGACGTTGCCGAGATAGTTGCTTTGGCTGCGGTCGAGCGGAACCCGGCCGCCCGCCACGAGCGGGGCATCGACGTACAGCCGGGGGCTGCGAAAGTCCGCGTCAGGCATGATTGAAGTCCTTCGGGTGCCGATTTCGAGTACCCGGTTTTCGAAGTCCGTGAGCCGATTGCGGGAGGTATTGATACGGACTTCTAAAACCGAGGGTACTAGCAACTCCATGATTCTAGTACCGCTTTCGACTTGAAACTCCTGAATACGACCTTGCGGCAACCGGTGCAGGAATTTCAAATCGGCGGTACGAGACCAACGAAACGCGATTGCCAGCGCGACGACTTAACCGTCGTGGTGGTCGCCGCAGCCCGGCGCGAGATGATCGTTGAGAAATCTGCCCTGAAATCATGGGCTTCCCGCCTTCCCGTTTTTCGTCGCTGTCGGGAAGAGGTTATTGTCGGGTTTCGGGATGACGTCTGTGTTCGGGCGCGGCCATGCGTCGCGCTGTTGCCAAATTCATCGGGTTGTTAAGGATTGGCAGGAATCGTAAAAGCGCCGAATTATTGAAAGCCCTTCGTTGCGGAGGACTTCGGAGACACCTGCCGGAGGAACTTCTCGTGATCGTCCGACACTTGATCGTACCGCTGACGCTGGCAGTGTTCGCCATTGGCGCCACCGAGGCACTCGGCCAGACGCCGTTTCCGGCGCCGCTGCCCAATGGCAGAACCGGGACGGTCAACGATCCGGCATTTCCACCGATACGGGGCGCGGTCGGCACCGCCAACGATCCGGCTTTTCCGCCGGTCAACGGAGCGCCCGCGCGAAGCGCCGCCAGTCCGCGCAACGATCCTGCATTTCCGCCGGTAAATGGTTCGGCTCCGGCGGTCGCCGCATTTCCGTCAGGCGGTGCGGCTCCGGTTCTCGGAGGCGGGTTCGGCGCGCCTCCGCCGCAGCAAGCCGGTCCGCCCGGCGGCGAAGAATGCATGAAGCAGTTTATCCCCTTGCGTGAAGCAGCCGAAAAGCGTGGCAAGTTGATTCAGGCGGCCAGCGCGCGTCATGCGCCTCCGGACGAGGCTTGCAAGCTGCTGGGAAATTATGCGCAGGCTGAAACCAAGATGGTGAAATTCATCGACAGTCATTCCAAGAAATGCGGGATCCCCGATAACGTCGGGCAGCAGATGCACACCAACCACAAGGCGACCGAGACCATGGTCCAGAAGGTGTGCGACGTCGCCAGGCAGGCGAAAAATCGTGCCCCGGCCGGCCCAAGTCTGAGCGATGTGCTGGGGTCGGGCGGCGCGCCGGAGGCAACCGCATCGAAGAAGGGCGGCAGCACGTTCGACACCTTGAGCGGCAACGTCCTGACCCGATGACGAGCCTTCGATGAGCGATGCGACCACTCGCGTTGCGGATTCGGCCGACAATTGGGTCGACAGCCGCGCGCCGCTTTGGTCCCGGCCTTATCTCAGACTATCGCGGCTCGATCGGCCGATCGGATCGTGGCTGCTGTTGATGCCGTGCTGGTGGTCGGCGGCGCTGGCCGCAGGCGTCGCCCACGATGTCAGCCCGCTCCCCTTGATCGTCGTGCTGTTTTTCGTCGGGGCGTTCGCGATGCGCGGCGCCGGCTGCACCTGGAACGACATCACCGATCGCGATCTCGACGGGCGTGTCGAGCGGACGCGATCGCGGCCGATTCCGGCGGGGCAAGTCACCGTAACGCAGGCCGCCGTGTTTTTGGCGGTGCAGGCACTGGCGGGGCTTGTGGTCCTGCTGCAATTCAACCGCTTCGCAGTCGCGACCGGGGTCGCATCGCTCCTCATTGTCGCCGTCTATCCGTTCATGAAGCGCATTACCTATTGGCCGCAGGTCGTGCTCGGCCTCGCTTTCTCGTGGGGCGCGCTGATGGGGTTTGCAGTGATGTTCGGACGCATCGATACGGTCGCGCTGGTGCTCTATGCCGGCTCGATCGCGTGGGTGATCGGCTACGACACCATCTATGCGCATCAGGACGCAGAAGATGATGCGCTGATCGGCATCAAGTCGACGGCGCTGCTGTTCGGCGACCGCACCCGTCCGGCGCTCGCGCTCTTTTACGGGCTCGCCGTCGTTCTGATCGGCGTGGCGCTTCGGCTGGCCGGTGCGCACTGGCCGGCGTGGATCGGCCTTGCCGTATTTGCCGCGCATCTCGTCTGGCAAATCGTGCGGATCGAGATCGGTAATCCCGGTCTCTGCTTGAAGATATTCAAGTCCAACCGCGATGCCGGACTGTTGCTGTTCGCAGGATTGCTGGCCGACGCGCTATTACGCAGTGCGGCTTAACTGCGTGCGATGATCTCGCGTTCGCCTCGATAACTGGCTGCGGG
>JAFEFK010000191.1 GCA_018240625.1 Pseudomonadota bacterium | reverse complement strand
GTTCATCACTGCCGAAGCTTCACGAGGCGGATAACGATTTCCACGAAATGAGCATGTGGGATACCATTGTCGACGGCTCAAAAGGCGTGTCCCTTTCAATAGATGCTGCCGTCAGGCTCATTCTAGCCTTGGTGATCCGAAGTGAAGCTCAATCCAGGACAATCGAGAGTGTCGTGGGCGTCGACCAAATTCAGCTGTCGCACTATCCGATCAATCTTGACTCCGTGACCGAGCGCGCTCGCCTGCATTGGCCTGGTCTGTCGAAGCAAGCCTGGATTTCCGATCTGCTCCGTTGGATACTTGAAACGCATCGCACCGTGGCTTTGCGGAAACTGGCCCAAGGTGGTGACGACACTCGCAGGCTAAGGGCCGAAGACGATGGCTTGCGTGTCGGCGGCGACGTCATCGACGTTACGCGCACCGTTCCACGGCTAAAGCAGGCCTTTCGCTTTCTGCAGGATCTCGGTTTTTCGGAAATCAATCAGCCTGACAAACTGCCTGTGCTGACGCGTGACGCCTTGGCCTTCATAAACTCCCATGCCAGATAAGGTTGCAAGAATTGGGTTGCTCGATCTTCTGCGGAAGTTGCGGAAGAGCCGGCGTCGCATTTTCTCGACGTTCATCACCACGTACTCGATCAATCTGTCATTCTACGAGAATGTGGTGCTGCGGCATCTGGAGGCGGCGGGCAGTCGACTGAATGTAGTACTCGCCGACGCCGGCGAGCTTGCCAAGGCGTTTGCAAACGAAAGTACCTCGCCTCGACGTGCTGGTACTGACTACGTGTTGATACCGACGCGCGCGAGCGGTGCCTTCCATCCCAAGATCATTGCATTGTTTTCAGAGGAAGGCTTGTCCGTAGCGCTTGGCAGTCACAACTTGACGGAAGCGGGCCTGACCCGGAACGGAGAAATCAGTGCGACGTTCGGGTTCGAACGCCAAATGGCGCCTGTCAACGTATCGGTGCCGGTTGCCGATTATCTGATGGAGTGTGCCGGCGAACTGGCGCCGGGGGATTTGCGCGTCAGCCAGCGACTGGCGACGCGTTTACGTCAGTATGCCAGGCGTGGCAGCGAGGGTGACGCGGACGTCGCCTTTGTTTCGGCGAGCGCAAGCGGAGCGCTACTCCTGGACAAGGCATTCACGGGACGGGAACTTGCGAATGCTAAGCGTATTCTTGCGATGGGGCCTTACTTTGACGACAATCTTGCTTTCGTGCGCGAGTTGAAAAGGCGTGCACCGAAAGCTGAACTCGTGCTCGCAATACAGCCCTCCCACACGGTGCTAAAATTTCCCGCTCGAATGCCGGCCGGTGTTCGGCTGCGCGATTCCGAGGTATTGCCTTTCGATAGCCCGAAGCCGTTCCTTCATGCGAAAGCAATTGTTGTCGAAACTGGCGGTCAGACAGTCGTCGCTCTAGGAAGTGCCAATCCAAGTGCGCCGGCATGGCTGGCAGACGGCGACAGAAATTTCGAAGCCCTGGCAGTTTTTCGCGGAAGCCCGGCGAAGAAGATCGTGCTCGCCTTGGCGCTTGACCAAATGTGGAAGGCGCCCGAGATTTCAAAACAGCAATTGAAGCAGATCGAGTTGCGCTCGCGGAAGGAGGCCGAAGAAGAGTCTCCGACGCCAGACATCCTTATTGTGACGGGTCTCTGGCAGGATGGATTTGTCACCGCCCAGATTGGAACGGGCTTCAGGAGGATCAAGGCAGTCAGTGCGCAAATCGGCGGTGCATCTGAAGCCATTGCTCTGGAGGGAATATCCGTCACCAAGGGTGTCCTACGGTTCGCCGCAAGCGGGGCCGGTACCTTCACGCTTCAGACGGCTGAGCGGACCGGCCCAGTCATTATTGTGGCAGCGTCGGTGCGTGATCTGAGTCAAACCCTTGTTTCTAGCGAGACGGCACGTCTTATTGATGAGCTGGGACGCCTCGCGGGAGGAGCAGCGCCCAGCGAGGAGCTCCTCAATCTCTGCGATAAGATTCTTTTGTCGCCCGGCGACAAGAGCGAAGAACCGAGTGCGTCGCTTTCAAGTAACCGTACTGCTCGGACGCAGGACCGGCCGAGCGATAGTGAGGCTTATACGCCAAGAGGAATTGGCATTCAGGACAAGGCGTCGTCCACAGGC
>JAFEFK010000190.1 GCA_018240625.1 Pseudomonadota bacterium | reverse complement strand
GTCGAGCAGGGCGGAAAGTGATCCGAGATAGATGATGTTCTTGAATAGTTGCCGCTGGCGCGGATCGGTATAGGTCGAATTCGTGATCGCGGTCAGCGGCACCCCGAGGACGGTGATGTCGTCGCGGAATTTCGAGGCCGGCATCGGTTTGGTCGAGTCGTAGAACAGGTAGCCGCCCGGCTCGATCGAAGCGACGTCCTTGTCCCAGGTCTGCGGATTCATCGCGACCATCATGTCGATGCCGCCGCGCGCCCCGAGATGACTGTCTTCTGTGACGCGGACCTCATACCAGGTCGGCAGGCCCTGAATATTGGAGGGAAAGATGTTGCGCGGCGACACCGGCACGCCCATCCGCAGGATGGAGCGGGCGAACAACTCGTTCGCGCTCGCCGAGCCCGAGCCGTTGACGTTGGCGAAGCGGATAACGAAGTCGTTTACGCTGCTGATCGGACTTTGGACGGACATGAGGATCCCGCGTGTGTCATCTCGATGAGATATTTCTGCATGTCCCACGCACCGGTGGGACAGCGTTCGGCGCACAGGCCGCAATGGAGACAGACGTCTTCGTCCTTCACCATCACGCGTCCGGTCTTGAGGTCGGACGAAACATAGAGCGACTGATCGTGATGCGGTGAGGGCGCTTTCAACCGGCTGCGCAGATCCTCCTCGTCGCCGTTCTCGGTGAAACTGATGCAGTCCATCGGGCAGATATCGACACAGGCGTCGCACTCGATGCACAGCGGCGTATTGAACACCGTCTGCACGTCGCAGTTCAGGCAGCGCTCGGCTTCGCCAAGCGCCAGCTTGAGGTCATAGCCCAGTTCGACTTCGGTCTTGATGTCGCGCAGCACGATCGCCTTGTCGCGGTGTGGCACCTTGAAACGTCCGTCGGGCGAGATGTCGTTGTCGTAACTCCATTCGTGAATGCCCATCTTCTGGCTGGAGACATGCACCTCGGGAAGCGGACGCTCGGTAATGTCCTCGCCGGACAGCAGCTTGTGGATCGACAGCGCGGCATCATGGCCATGCGCGACCGCCCAGATGATATTTTTGGGGCCGAACGCCGCGTCGCCGCCGAAAAAGACTTTTGGATTGGTCGAGACGAAGGTTGTTTCGTCGACCTTCGGCATATTCCACTTGTCGAATTCGATGCCGATATCGCGCTCGATCCAGGGGAATGCGTTTTCCTGGCCGACGGCGACCAGAACGTCGTCGCAGGCGATCGTTTCATCCGGCTCGCCCGACGGCACCAGACTGCGCTTGCCCTTGGCGTCGTATTCCGCCTTGACCTTTTCGAACACGACGCCGGTCAATTTGCCGTTGTCGTGCGTAAACGCCTTCGGCACCATGAAATTGAGGATCGGGATATCCTCGTGCATGGCGTCGTCCTTTTCCCACGGCGAGGCCTTCATCTCCTCGAAGCCGGAGCGCACGACGACCTTGACGTCTTCGCCCCCGAGACGGCGCGCGGTGCGGCAACAGTCCATCGCGGTATTGCCGCCGCCGAGCACGATCACGCGCTTGCCGATCTTGTCGGTGTGGCCGAACGACACCGAAGCCAGCCATTCGATTCCGATGTGGACGTTCTCAGCCGCTTCTTTGCGGCCGGGGACATCGAGTTCGCGGCCGCGCGGCGCGCCGGAGCCGACGAAGATCGCGTCGTAGTTCTGCGCCAGCAGCGCCTTCAGGCTGTCGATGCGATGGTTGCCTTTGAACTCGACGCCGAGATCGAGGATGTAATCGGTCTCCTCATCGACCACCGAGTCGGGCAGGCGGAATTTCGGAATCTGCGTCCGCATCATGCCGCCGGCTTTCGGATCCTGATCGAACACCGTGCAGTGATAGCCGAGCGGTGCGAGGTCGCGCGCCACCGCAAGCGAGGCGGGACCGCCGCCGACGATGGCGATGCGCTTGCCGTTTTTCGGTGACGGCCGCGGCATGCGATGCTTGACGTCATCCTTGAAGTCGGCGGCGACGCGTTTCAGACGGCAGATCGCGACCGGGTTTTCCTCGACCCGGCCGCGACGGCAGGCCGGTTCGCAGGGACGGTCGCAGGTGCGTCCGAGAATTCCCGGAAACACATTCGATTTCCAGTTGATCATGTAGGCGTCGCTGTAACGCCCTTCCGC
>JAFEFK010000018.1 GCA_018240625.1 Pseudomonadota bacterium | reverse complement strand
GACTCCGCCCTGGATACCAAGATCAAGTCGTTTGACGAGACCGTCGACGGTCGGCTCAAAACGCTGGAGCAATCTTTCGATTCCCGCGCCAGGTCCGTCACTGAAACGATCGACACCCGCCTTGGCGCACTCGGCTCGTCGCTGACCGATGGTGCTGCGCAGGCGCTCGATTCGGTGGAAAGCCGCCTCACCCATCTTGCAACGTCGCTAACCGACGGCGCCGCTCATGCGCTCGGCTCGGTGGAAAGCCGCCTCACCCATCTTACAACGTCGCTGACCGACGGCGCCGCTCATGCGCTCGGCTCGGTGGAAAGCCGCCTCACTCATCTCACAACGTCGCTGACCGAAGGTGCGACGCAGGCCATCGAAGCCATCGACCGGCGCATTTCCGGCGTAACCGAAACCATCGATGGCCGCAGCATTCACCTCGCGGACACCGTCACGGCGCGATTCCAGGATATCCATCAAGGCCTCGATCAACGCGTCAATCTTGTCGCGACCGCGATCGAAACGCGTGTCTCGCAGTTCGAGGATCTTCTTGGATCCCGGATCGAGGCCGTGGCCGGCCGCTTTGAATCGACCGGACGTCAGGCCAGCGATGCCCTGATGGCACGCGCCGAAGAATTGTCACTCGGCATCAAGGCCCATGTCGAGGACGCGGAGCGCTCACTGACCAATCTTGTGGTCAATACCAGCGAAACCATTCAGACCGGCGCTCGCGCCGCGCAGCAGTCCCTGCTTTCGGTTTCGACCGACGTCGGCGCGCAACTGCAACTCACATCGACCGAAGTCGAGCGCACATTGACCGCGGCCGGGACCAATGCCGCCCACTCGATGGTAACCGGATCTCGCGATGCCCAGATGACACTGGTCAGCACATCCACCGAGATCACAAATCAGGTTAAGTCTCTGTCGGCCGATATCGAGCGGACCTTGTCCGCCGCTGGCGCCAATACGGTGGACTCAGTTCTTGCTGGAGCCCGCGCAGCGCAGACGACACTTGTCGCAGCATCTTCGGATGCAGCAACGCATGTGAAATCGCTGACAGGCGATGTCGAGCAGACGTTGACTGCTGCCGGAACCAGTACGGCCGACGCGGTTCTTGCCGCCGCTCGCGCGGCGCAGAGCACGCTTGTCGCCGCATCATCTGATGTTACGACACATATCAAGTCGCTCGCGAACGAGATCGAGCACTCCTTGACAACCGTCGGATCGGATGTCGAGCGCATGCTGTCCGCGGTTGGCACCTCGACCGCTGACACCGTTCTGTCCGGCGCGCGCGCCGCCCAGACCACATTGGTCAACGCGTCAGCCGACGCCGCAAGCCAAGTCAAGTCGCTTGCGAGCGAGGTCGAACGCTCCTTGACAACTGTCGGATCGGACGTCGAACGGACGCTATCCGCAGTCGGAGCCTCTACCGCTGACACCGTTCTGTCGGGCGCACGAGCGGCCCAGGCGACCCTTGTCAACGCTTCCGCCGACGCCGCAAACCATGTCAAATCGCTCGCGAGCGACGTGGAGCGGACGTTGACGGCTGTCGGCGCCGATACGGCCGCAGCAATCCTGAGCAGCGCACGTGAGGTCCAAACCTCGCTCACAACCACATCCTCCGATACGGCCAGTCACATGAAGGCAATATCCTCGGATATCGAGCGATCCTTGCACTCAGCCGCCGTGAGTACCGCAGAGGTTATCCAGGCAAGCGCGCAGAGTGCGCAAACCTTGCTCGTCACCACGTCGAACGAGGCCAGCGCCAAAGTTAAGTCGACATCGGCCGATGTCGAACGATCGATCTTTGCTGCCAGCGGCAGTTTCGGTACGGTGATCACGGGGAAGACGGACGAAATCGTCAATTACGTTCAGCAGCAGACAGATCGTCTCTCACAGATGATCGACAGCAAGCGCGGCTCTCTCGTCGAAGCCTTCAGCAGCAAGACCAATCAGCTCAACATCGATATTGACCGCGTCACATCCGATGCGCTCAAGTCGATTGAAGTCAGAGGGAATGCGTTCTCGCAATCCATCGTTGCGAACGGGTCGGATGTCGCCCGCACCATCACCACGTCGGGCGAACTGGCGACGGGCGCTATTAGCAAGTCGTTAAAGGATCTCGAGCAGGCATCGCGCTCCGCGATCGAGCAATCCCGGCAGGTATCCGTCGCAGCCGTCACCGAGATGCAGGAAACCAGCAAGATCCTGCGTACGGATACGGTCGCGCTGTTCGAGCGCCTGCGCGAGGGTAACATCCTCCTCCAGGAAGTGCTCACCGGCGCTCACGACAACCTCAATTCGCTGGAGCGCGCGCTCGTCACGCGCGTCGCGGACTTCGTGTCGACCATGAACGATGTCACGTCGCGGAGCGGTCTCGCCACTCAGACGCTCGAAGATCAGTTGACGGTGTTCAACAGCAAGACATCCAAAGCTGTCGAAGATCTCGGTTCCTTGTCCGGTCAATTCAAAATCCATGGACAGGCCCTGGCTGAAGCCGCAACAATGGTCGAGCAAAGCAACCGCAACACCGCCTCGTCGGTCGCGGATCGAAAAGCCACACTTGAATCGCTGGTCACGACGATTGATCTGCGAACGACCGATCTCGATCAGCGTCTGACGCGGTTTACCAGCTTGCTGGATGAATCGCTTGCCGCCGCCGAAGAACGCGCGCGAGACATTGCGCGGGTGGTAGCCGAAACCGCCGGTGCCGGATCGGCTGCGATCAGCCGTCAATTCGAAGCCGTTCGCGTTTCTGCCGAGGAAGAGCGCCGCCTGACATCGGAGTCGATGAACGATGTTTACCCGCAATCTACCCTGGAAGCCTATTCCATGCTCAAACAGTCCGCATACAAATTCATGACGCTTGT
>JAFEFK010000189.1 GCA_018240625.1 Pseudomonadota bacterium | reverse complement strand
TGCGTGTATCCGGTCACCTGTCTCGATCGTCCCTGGTCGAAAACGCTATGGCCGGTATGGCCGCCTAATTGGGATAAGCGATCCCCGCCGGGGATGCTTCGCGTTTCGTTTTTTTACAGACCTCGTGAACCCCCAAGAAGATGCAGGACACCAAACTGTATCGAATGATTTGGAGGTCAACAAATGGCTGCTATCGCAAAAGTTCTTTCGCGCGCTTTCTCCACCAGCGAGAAACCTGAAACGTTTCAACTGCTCACGATTTTCTGTCTGACCGGTCTGCTGGTGTCTGTGCTGCTGGCAAATTACGCCGCCGGCCTCAACCTGGAATGGCCGACAGATCTATTTTAGTATCCTGATTTGAGCGGCCTTTGCATTCCGGCAGTTCACAGGGGCGTCGGTTGACTGCGGGCGCCCCTTACGCGCCCCGGAGGTTGGCGAGCGTTGATTATCGGGGTCGATGCGGACTTGGTGATCCCCGGTTGTAATATGGGTTCATAAGGCAGAGCGCTGGCAAGCCGCTAGCTGAGGCCATGCATTGGGCCATCGAAGTAAAGATGCAGTCCATCCGATCGCCGAGCTGCTCTCCGAATACGTGCATACAAACGGGGTAGTTCGGATCATAGGTTTGAGCTGAGACGGCGATCGGTCCGACAAGCCACACACTGAGCGAGATGACCGACACTTGAAGCATTCTCATGCCAACTCCCTCAGTTGCCGCGCAATCCTAGGATTGGCGTTATTTTTCGGCAACGGCCGGGTTCAGTTTTAGACGGCCTGCGCTTCGGTTTTAGACGTACTGTCTGGTTCGCCGGAATGCTCAAGACTGAGCCTGCTTGGTCGCGCCTATATTTGCGCTGTCGCCGTCCGAAAACGGCATAAGTTATGGCGATCCCAGCAGGATTCGAACCTGCAACCCACGGAGTAGAAATCCGTTACTCTATCCAGTTGAGCTATGGGACCGTTGAGGTCGTCTTATCACCGCCAATATGAAAAATCTGCTCCTCCGCCAAGCCCCGATCCGAACCATTTGGCGGGTTGGGACGACGTAACGGCTTGGGCAGGCGCCTGCCTTCGGTTTACCCCATCCCCAAGGTGGTCTTGTGGCCGGAGCACCAGAGGCTGACCGATTCGGAATGTCGCATGCGGCTTTCGTCTTGTATCGCAAACATCCGGCGGAAGGTCATGAGTCCGTCACCTTTCCGCGTATTTCTAGACACCATGCGGCGATCGTCCGCGCAGGGAGTTCTCCATGATCGGTTTGGTTCGCGCCGTCACGTTCTGCGCGGCGCTTGCGATTGGCCTTGCTTCAGCACAGGCGGCGGATAAAGCCTTCAAGCGCGACGATCTGGCCGACGCGGCGATCAAGCTCGAAGCCCAGATCAAGAGCGAAGCCGGCACCATCACCAAGTCCGCGCCGACGCTGCGAACCGATGCCGATGCAGCTTTCAAGCGCTCCGACTTCCGCAGTGGTCTCCAGATTCTCGGCCAGATCGCCACCGTTGCGCCTGATGATAGCAGCAACTGGCTGCGTCTGGCGCGGACGATCTTCCAGATCAAGCCGGCCACCAGCCAGGAACAGACCTTCCTGTTGGAACGAGCCTCCACCGCCGCCTACATCGCCTATCAGCGGGCGAATAACCCGGGCGGCGAGGCCGATGCGCTGGCGGTCCTTGGCCGCGCGTTTTCGGATCGCAAGCTGTGGCGGCCGGCCCTCGACACGCTGCGGCTGTCGCTCGATCTGCGCGAGGTGGCCGACGTCCGCGGGCAATACGAAAAGATGCGCGACGACCACGGCTTCCGGCTGCTGGATTACACCATCGATTCGGATTCGGCCTCGCCGCGTGCCTGCTTCCAGTTCTCCGAGGACCTCGCCAAGCGGACGGACTTCTCACCGTTCGTGGCGCTCGCTGGCACCGACAAGCCGGCGTTGTCGTCGGAAGAAAAACAGCTCTGCGTCGAAGGCCTCAAGCACGGCGAACGTTACAACATCAATCTGCGCGCGGGCCTGCCATCGACCG
>JAFEFK010000188.1 GCA_018240625.1 Pseudomonadota bacterium | reverse complement strand
GCGCGATCGGACGCAAAGCCGGGGTCCACTTTTGCTGATCGCGCTTATTTTGAAGGAATAAGCGTCCGCGAGCAAGCGGCGCGATTGGCCGCGCGGCAAAACCGTCAAATGCGAGGTATTTTGGTCACGCGGGTCCAACCCCGGGAGCCGCCGCTTGTTCCGTGTCTTATTCCGTGTCTTGCCCGTTCCGTGTCTTGCCCGCCTGTCCTGCCGCTGGAGACGGGTCTTGCGTTGACGGGCGGCAATCGGTGCGACAAACAGCGCTGAACGGGTCGAATTTCATGACAAGCACGGCGGCGGAATTCATCGAGGTCGGCAGCGGCAGTGGAATGCGCCGGATCGCCGTGCGCGCGCGAAACGGCAGTTCGCCCGGCCTGTTCTGGCTCGGCGGCTTCAAGTCCGACATGGCCGGTACCAAGGCCCTGGCGCTCGACGCTTGGGCCGCCGAACGCGGCCGCGCCTGCGTGCGGTTCGATTATTCCGGCCATGGGGAAAGCGGCGGCGAGTTCGCCGATGGCACCATCGGCCGCTGGCTCGAGGAAAGCCTTGCGGTGTTTGACCGCTTTTGTGAAGGGCCGCAGGTCGTGATCGGCTCGTCGATGGGCGGCTGGATGGCGCTGCTGCTGGCGCGGGCCATCGCGCAGCGCGACAAGCCGCGCGCGTCGCTGGCGGGCCTCGTGCTGATCGCACCGGCGCCCGATTTCACCGAAGAACTGATGTGGAAAGGCTTTTCCCCGGAGGCCAGGCGCGCCATCGAGACCGAGGGCGTGTGGCTCCGGCCATCCGAATACGGCGATCCCTATCCGATCACGCGCAACCTGATCGAGGAAGGCCGCAACCATCTGCTGCTCGGCGGCAGCATCTTTACGGGATGTCCGGTCCGCATTCTGCAAGGCGCGCAGGACCCGGACGTGCCGTGGCGGCACGCGTTCGCGCTGACCGAGCGGTTGCCGAGCGACGATGTGGTGCTGACCATGATCAGGGACGGTGACCACCGGCTGTCGCGCCCGCAGGACATCGCGCGCATTCTGGCCGCGGTCGGGGAGTTTTGATGCGTTCGTCATTGCGAGGAGCTCAGTTCCTCGCCTTCGAGGACGACAGCGACGAAGCAATCCAGTTCTTGCTTGCTGATTTCTGGATTGCTTCGCTTGCGCTCGCAATGACGGATTCATTTTTGGAGGAGTACCCATGAATCCAACCGCCATGCTCCGCACCTTCTGCGACGCCGTCGAGCGCCGCGACGGCAAATCCTTCGCCGCGCTGTTCACAGAGGACGGCGTCTATCACGACGTGTTTTACGGCGCGTTCGCAGGCCGCGCCAAAATCGCTGAATTGATCGACGACTGGTTCTATCGCACGGCGGAGGATTTCCGCTGGGTGATGCATGATCCCGTCAGCGACGGCACGACGCTCTACGCGCGCTACACGTTCAGTTACCGGTCGAAGCTGCCGGAAGCGAAGGGGGCGCGCGCCATGTTCGAGGGCGTGTCGATCATGCGGCTGCGCGACGGCCTGATCGAGAGCTATCGCGAGGTCGCCAATACCGCGCCGGCGTTCGTCGATCTGAATTTTGCAGCCGAACGGATCGCGAAGCTGATGGCGCGGCAAGGCGCGGAGCTGAAAGCGCGTCCGGAGATGCGGCGGCATCTGGAGTGAAGTAAAGTCGGCTATCCATCAACGGTCATTCCGGGGCGCGCGAAGCGCGAACCCGGAATCCAGAAGTGGCATCGAGATTCCGGGTCCACGCGAAAAGCGTGTCCCGGAATGACGAAAGCTGAAGCTTCGCTCTTCGCCTCCTCAAAGTGAGGGCGGGAGCTTACGGCGACGGCTTGCCCATCGGCTTCTTCTGCGCCAGGGCTGCGACAGTCGAGGTGCCGATCGGCCCTTGTTCGTCGTAGAGCCAGCATTCGCCGATCGCGACGCCGTCGGTGGCGCGGTGGTTCACCACCTCGAAGCCGATCCACTCCGTCACCGGCAGCCGGTGCAGGTACAGCGTGACGTCGCTGTTGATGTAGCCGAGACCTTGATCGCCGGCATTCGCAAACGGGCTTGCGAAATCGCAGCCGACCGCGACGCGGGTGAACGGCGTCAGCGGATGACCCTCGACCAGTTCGCGCACCTCGCTCATCCACAGCCTGCGCGGGCCGAGCGAGCCCATCGCGCCGACGATCGGCCGCGTCGCCCATTTGCCGTTCATGCCGAGGCGCGGATCGGTGGGTTTTGGAATGTCGCCGGGTTTCGGCGCGTCCCAGTTCGGCGGCGACCAGACGTTGCCCGCAGGATTTTCCGTCCGCCGCAGCAACTGACACGACGCGCGCGCCATGGCGACGCCGCCACTGATGAAATCCGCCTCCACCACCTTGATGCGCAGGCCGTCGCGGACCACGCGCGTCTTGACCTCGATCGGCGCCATGCCGGGCAGCCGAAACATGTCGACCGTCAGCCGCGCAGGGACGAAGTCGTCGCTGCCGTGGCGCTGTTCGATGGCGAAGCCGAGGAGTCCGATGATAACGCGGCCATGCAGCGAGTTCAGATCCCAGGGGCCGTTGGCGGCTGCGGTGGGGATGAAGGCGTCGTTGTCTTGGGTGAAAAATGGCAGGTTGGTCATGGCGCCGACCATGCGGGAAGTTCATTCCCGAAATCAAGTGCGGGGCATTACCCTCCCTCTCCCCTTGTGGGAGAGGGTGCCTGAGATGCGAAGCATCGGCGGGTGAGGGGTCCGTGGTTATCGGCGATCGGCACCCCTCACCCGGTTTCTCACTTCGTTCGAAACCACCCTCTC
>JAFEFK010000187.1 GCA_018240625.1 Pseudomonadota bacterium | reverse complement strand
GTCGGGGATCGATCCCGCGGTCGTCAAGCGCGAGAAGGACATCCTGGCCGACAAGTTCCGGCAGCAGGGCAAGCCCGAGGCGATGATCGACAAGATCACCGAATCCGGGCTGAAGACCTTCTACAAGGAGCAGACGCTGCTGGAACAGCCGTTCATCTTCGACGACAAGAAGAGCGTTGGCCAGGCACTCAAAGAAGCTGAGGGCAAGGTAGGCGCGCCTGTGAAGATCGCAGGTTTTGTGCGCTATGCTCTCGGCGAGGGAATCGAGAAGGCCGAGTCCGATTTCGCAGCCGAAGTTGCCGCGGCCGCCGGGCAGGGGTGAAGCGAGGCCCGAACGGAGCCCGGACGGCAAACGACTCGCGACGGAGCTAACGCATCATGGATGAGCCAGCCTATCGTCGCGTTGTCGTTAAACTGTCGGGCGAATATTTCGCGGGTTCGCAATCCTTTGGCATCGACCAGCCCACCATTGATCGTATCGCCGGCGATCTGATCGCGGCGCGCGAGTTGGGTGTAGAAATCGCGGTGGTGATCGGCGGCGGCAATATCTTCCGGGGGGTCGAAGTTTCGTCCCGCGGCGTCTCACGCCCGACCGGCGATACCATGGGAATGCTCGCGACCGTCATGAACTGCCTCGCGCTTGAGGCGGCGCTCGAACGGCGGGGGCAGTCGGCACGTTCCCTGTCTGCGTTCGTCATGCCCGAGGTCTGCGAACTCTTCACGCGTAGTGCGACGCACAAATATCTATCCGAAGGCCGTATCGTGCTGCTCGGCGGCGGAACCGGCAATCCCTATTTCACGACCGACACCACGGCGGTGCTTCGCGCGGCTGAGATCGGTGCGCAAGCTGTGCTCAAGGAGACCAATGTCGATGGCGTGTATAGCGCCGATCCCAAGAAAGACCCGTCTGCCAAGAGGTTCGAGCGGTTAAGCCACTCACAGGCGCTCGAAGGCGGCTATAAGGTCATGGATGCGACAGCATTCGCGCTTGCTCGCGAGACATCGCTGCCTATCATCGTGTTCTCGATCGCTGAACCGGGTTCGATCGGCGCAATCCTGAAAGGGGTCGGGCGGGGAACGGTCGTCGCCGGCTGATCCGGGGCGTCAGGCTGGGTGCGGTCGTAAGTCAGAATACGTTTCCTCAATGGAGAGCGACATGGCGTCGGAGAATTTCGATATCAACGAGGTGAAGCGCCGGATGCAGGGGGCAACTCAGGCTCTTAAACACGAACTCGGCGGTTTAC
>JAFEFK010000186.1 GCA_018240625.1 Pseudomonadota bacterium | reverse complement strand
GCGACGCGTAGCTCGACAGATCGTCTCGCCGCGATAGATCGTTGCCGTTGTCGCCGGGATGATTGATGGCGGCGACGACGAAGCCGGCGTCGGCCAGCGCTTCCGCCGTGTCATGATGGGCGCCGAACCACGCCCCCCGGCCGTGGGAGAAAATGATCAGCGGCAGCTTCGCGCCTGTGACCGGACAATCTTTCACGCCGGTCAGCCCAAAATCGGCGCCGACCGCGAGATGGCCGAGCGGCACCTGTTTCGGCTCTGCCGCGCAGGGATACCAGATGGCGCCCCCGAGGTTGGGATTGGAATTGAGAAGCTGGATGCCCGCGGCATTGGCCGCCGAGGTCAGACACAGGAGAATGATCGCGTAAGCCCAACATGCAGCGTTAGCCCAAAACATTCTGTGCACTGAAGTCGCCCTTGAATTTGAATTCGCCCGAAGCGACGACAGGATTGTGTCGAAATTCGTCGCATATCGATTCCGCGCGGCGACCGATGCTACAAATTCCGCAGCAAAAGATTCAGCGCGTTCGCCGCAAACGCGTGCATGTTAGCGGAGCGATCGGCGCTGCCGGTTTCGAGCGTGGTGACGGCGGTGGTGGGACCTGATATCGCCATGCAGCTATGGCCGGCGGCATCGCCGTAGCGATTGCCGGTCGGCCCGGTTGCGCCGGTTTCCGAAAGGCCCCAGTCGGTCGCGAAGCGTTCGCGCATCCGGTTCGCCAGCAGTTGTGCGTAAGGCTCCGATGCCGAGCGAAAACCTTTCATGTCGGCGTCGGAAATATCCATCAGCACGCGCCGGGCATCGCGGGTATAGACCACCGCGCCGCCGAGGAAATAGGCGGACGCGCCGGGCACCGCGAGCAGCGACGCCGCGATCAGGCCGCCGGTGGAGGACTCCGCGACCGCAATGGTCTGCTTGTTGGCGATCAGCTTTTTGGCCACTTGCTCGGCGATGGGAAGAAGATCGTTCATGGCGTTTTCCGTGTGATGGGATTGTCGTCAGCCGTAACATACCGGCGCTGCATCGTCAGCCATGGACGCCTCGGCGCACGGGTCGTAGGATTGGATCACGATGGTATGCAAGCTAGCTTGCGTCGTCATTCCGGACGCCGCCTCAGCGGCGATCCGGAATCCAGTAACGACGGGATCGCCTGTTACCGGATTCCGGATCCGGGCTATCGGCGCGAACGCAAAGCGTTCGCCGCCTCGCCCGTCCAGGAATGACGTTGAACAATGTCGCGCATTCAACGGGAGTGCACATCATGACGGCACCGATCGCGGGCGGCGTGGATTGCGATCTGCATCCGGCGGTGCCCCATCTCACCAGCCTCTTGCCTTACATGAACGACTACTGGCGCGATCAGGTGACGACGCGCGGCATGACCGATTTGTTGTCGCAGTCCTATCCGACCAACTCGCCGATCACCGGCCGCGCCGACTGGCGGCCCGCGAAAGGCAAGCCGGGCGAAAGCGTCGACGATCTCGTGAAGCAGGCGCTCGATCCGTTCAAGACCGCGTTCGGGATCCTCAACCCGCTCTACGGCGTGCAGCTCGTCTTCAGCGAGGACATGGCGGATGCGTTCTGCCGCGCGCTGAACGACTGGCTGGTGAAGGAATGGCTCGACAAGGATGCGCGGCTGCGCGGGTCCATCGTCATCCCCGTGCAGAGCGTCGAAAAGTCCGTCGTTGAGATCGAGCGCTGCGCAAAGGACAAGCGCTTCGTGCAGGTGCTGATGCTGGTCAGTGGCGACATGCCGCTCGGAAAGCGCCACTACTGGCCGATCTATGCCACGTGCGAACGGCTCGGCCTGCCGGTCGGCGTTCACGCCGGCAGCAACTATCACAATCCGCCGACCTCGGTCGGCTGGGGCTCCTATCACATCGAGGATTACGTCGCGCAGGCGCAGGCGTTCCAGACCCAGATGACCAGCCTGATCGTCGAGGGCGTGTTCGCCAAGCATCCGAACCTGAAAATGGTGATGCTGGAGTCCGGCTTCACCTGGTTGCCGTCGTATCTGTGGCGGCTGCACAAGTTCTGGCGCGGCGTGCGAATGGAGACGCCGTGGGTGGATCGCCCGCCGGCCGAAATTGTGCGCAGCAATATCCGCTTCTCGCTGCAGCCGGTGGACGCGCCGTCGGAACCGGAGACGTTAAATCGTCTGTTCGACCAGTTGCAGTCGGACGAATTGCTCCTATTCTCGACCGACTATCCGCACTGGCAGTTCGACGGCGAGTCGGCGTTGCCTGAGGGATTGTCGGCCGGTCTCGTGCACAAGATCATGATCGACAATCCGCATGCGACCTACGCCCGCCTGACAGACTCCGTCGCGAAGGAGACGACGCCATGAACATGCAGTTCCGCTCGGGCGCGCAGCAGGACAGTGCCAGCGCGATCAAGACCGCGATCGCCGACTGCGACATCCATCCGGCGCGCGCCACGCCAAGCGAGTTGTATCCGTTCCTCGCCAAGCGCTGGCACGAGCATCTCGCAACCTACGGCAAGCATGCCTATCAGGGCATGATGGAAGGGCCGCCCTATCCAAAGGCGCAGCCCAATGCTTCGCGCCGCGATGCCTATCCGCCGAAAGGCGGGCCGCAGGGCTCGTCGCTGTCGTTCATGCAGAAGCAGTTGCTCGATCCGCACAACGTCGCGCTCGGCGTGCTCAATCCGCTCAACACCGGGCAGGGGATTCGCAATCACGACCTCAGCGCCGCGCTCGCCACCGCCATCAACGACTGGCAGATCGAGAAGTGGACCAGCAAGGACTCGCGCCTCAAGGGCTCTATCGTCGTGGAGAACGAGGACGGCCCGACGGCGGCGGCGGAAATCCGCAAGCGCGCGGGCGATCGGAATTTCGTGCAGGTGCTGCTGCTCAGCCGCAACGTCGAGCCGCTGGGGCAGCGCCGCTATTGGCCGATCTACGAGGCGGCGCAGGAGGCGGGCCTGCCGGTCGGCGTGCACGCGTTCGGCTTCGGCGGCAATCCGATCACGGCGTCGGGCTGGCCGAGCTACTACATCGAGGAGATGGTCGGGCATTCGCAATGCCAGCAGACCGCGCTCGCCAGCATCGTGCTGGAAGGCGTGCTGGAGAAGTTTCCAAAGCTGAAGATGGTGATGATCGAGGCCGGCTTCGGCTGGGCACCCTCGCTGGCGTGGCGGCTCGACAAGGTGTGGGCGAAGCTGCGTAGCGAGGTGCCGCATGTGAAGCGGCCGCCTTCGGAGTATATCAAGGATAACATCTGGTGGACCACGCAGCCGATGGAAGACCCGGAGCGCCGCGAGCACCTGTTCCAGGTGATCGAGTGGGTCGGCTGGGACAAGCTGTTGTTCGCGACCGACTATCCGCACTGGGATTTCGACGAGCCGTCGCGTGTGCTGCGGCCGGGCGTCAGCGACGCCAATCGCGAGGCGTTCTATCTCGGTAACGCGAAGAAATTGTACGGAGTATAGATTCTGCTCGTTGAGCGAGAGCATGTGGGCTTGGCCACCTCTCCCATAGGGAGAGGTCGGATCGCCTCGGCAGCGCGTGCGCTGTCCGGAGCGATCCGGGTGAGGGGTTACGACCTAACGATAGACCGTACCCCCTCACCCCAACCCTCTCCCCATGGGAGAGGGAGCCAGCCGTGCTCGTTGACCGTTCCGATTTTTCGCATCAGCCATCTTCCGTTTGCCTTTAGGATTTCATGACATGGCCCGTCACGTCATCGCCCCCGTCAGCGAGCTGCCGCCGGGCACGCGCAAGTTCCTCACGGTCGACGAGCGGCCGATCGCGGTGTTCAACGTCAACGGCGAGTTCTTCGGGCTGCTGAACCGCTGCCCGCACATGGGCGCGGCGCTGTGCGAAGGCCCGCTGATCGGGCTCGCGCAATCCACGACACCGGGCGAGATCGAATACACAAAGCTCGGCGAGATCGTGCGCTGCCCATGGCACGGCTGGGAGTTCGACATCCGCACCGGCCAGTCCTATTGCGATCCGCGCCGCTTCCGCGTCAAAGCCTACGCCGCCCATGTCGAGCCCGGCGCCAGCGTAGTGAAGGGGCCGTACGTCGCGGAAACGCTCAACGTGTCGGTCGAGGACGACTACGTCGTGGTG
>JAFEFK010000185.1 GCA_018240625.1 Pseudomonadota bacterium | reverse complement strand
GTCGTGCACGATCCCGCCTATCGGCTCGATGCCGGCGATCGGCTGCGCGTCGTGGTCTATGGCCAGGAAGGCCTCACCAATTCCTACGCCGTCGATGCCGGCGGCAGCATCACCATGCCGCTGATCGGCGCGGTCTCCGCCCGAGGCCGGACGCCGAGCCAGCTCGCCGCCGCCATCGCCGCGCGTTTGCGCGACGGATTTATCCGCGAGCCCTACGTCGCCGCCGAGGTCGAGGCTTACCGGCCGTTCTTTATCCTCGGTGAAGTCGCAGCTCCCGGCCAGTATCCGTTCGTGCCCAATATGAGCGTCGAAAGCGCGGTCGCCATCGCCGGCGGCTTCTCGCCGCGCGCCAAGCGCGACCGCGTCACGATCACCCATACCGATGCACGCGGCACCGTCCGCGCGATCGTCCCGCCCGGAACACCCCTCAACCCCGGCGATACCGTCGTCGTCGGCGAGCGCTGGTTCTGAAGCATGGCAACCGCACCCGAACAACCGCTTCGTATCCTGCACGCCGTTCGCGCTCCGGTCGGCGGCATCATTCGTCACATCCTTGATGTTGCAAACGGGCAAGCGGATCGCGGTCATCTCGTCGGCATCGTCGCCGACAGCCTCACCGGCGGCGAGCGCGCCGATGCCGCCTTCACGGAAATCGCACCTCGGCTGAAGCTGGGAGTTCACCGCATTCCAATTCGCCGGGAACCGCATCCGACCGATATCTTTGCATGGATGCGCTTCAACCGCCTGATCACGAAGCTGAAGCCGGATGTCCTGCACGGTCACGGCGCCAAGGCCGGTGCATTCGTGCGCCTCAAATCCAGATCCAAGGCAACGATTCGAATTTATACGCCGCACGGCGGGTCGTTACATTATCCGCTGAACACATTGAAAGGCGCGTTTTATAGCCGCCTTGAGCGCGCGCTTATGAACCGCACGGATCTTTTCCTGTTCGAAAGCGGATTCGCGCGGGACACCTATCAGCGGGTCGTCGGCACGCCTGCCGGACTGGTGAAATGCGTATTCAACGGCGTCACTGCCAACGAATTCGATCCGATCACGACGGCCGATGACGCCACCGACGTCGTCTATGTCGGCGAATTCAGGCACATCAAGGGGGCCGATCTTCTGATCGATGCGGTGGCGCGGTTGCGGGCCGATGGCAAGCCTGTCACGCTCACCTTGGCCGGCGACGGCGAAGAAACCGCCTCGCTCAAGGCTCAAGTTCAGCGCCTCAATCTCGGCGACGCCGTTCGCTTTATCGGGCACGTCAAGGCGCGCCATGGATTTTCGAAAGGCCGGCTATTGGTCGTGCCGTCGCGAGGCGATTCCATGCCGTATGTCGTGATCGAGGCGGCTGCGGCGGGTATTCCCATGGTCGCCGCGAATATCGGCGGGATACCGGAAATTTTCGGCACGCACGCCGATGCCCTGTTTGCGCCCGGCCTCGTGAGCGCCATGGCCGACGCGATCGAGATCGCGCTCGAGGACCCGGATGCGGCCGCCGAGCGGGCAAAATCCCTGCGCGAGCGCATTTTCCTGCATTTCTCGCAGAAGGCGATGGTCGAGGGCGTGATGGCCAGCTATCGCGAGGCATTTGCCAATCGTTAACCTTTCCAAAGCCCTGTACGTTTCACGCAACCAAATCTTCCGAATTACCCCTTAATCCGCAGTCGAGGGCATTCTGCCCTGGCTCTCATTCCCTATGTGAGGGCTGCATGCGGACCTGAAGAGATGGAACCGATCAACGCGCGCTCGACGATCGATGCAGCGCCTAACGCCGCGGCCATCACCGGTAGTGAGCCCCCGCGCGTAGAGCGCCGGCGGCGTCTGTCGCCGGCGGCGCTGGCTGTTGCAAGCCAGAAAGTTCAACCCGCCTATTCGCCAATTGTCATCACCGGAATCGTCCGAGCTGCGGACTTCGTACTTATCGCGCTGATCGGCATCACGCTTTATCTCGGTTACGTCACTCATATCGACGGCTTCAGTTGGAACTACGTTCTGGCGATCCTCGCTATTGCCGCCGCTGCCGTGATTTGTTTCCAGGCGGCGGACATGTATGAAGTTCAGATATTTCGCGGTCAGTTGCGGCAGATGACGCGCCTGATCTCATCCTGGGCTTTCGTGTTCCTGCTATTCATCGGGGCGTCCTTCTTCGCCAAACTCGGAGACGCCGTTTCGCGCGTCTGGCTTTCGGCGTTCTTCTTTGTCGGGCTCGCCGCGCTCGTGTCGGCCCGCGTGGTTTTGCGTACGGTTGTCCGCGGCTGGGCCCGTCAAGGCCGTCTCGATCGTCGCACCATCGTGGTCGGATCGGACGAAAACGGCGAAAACCTGATCCATGCGTTGCGCGCGCAAGACGATTCCGATCTCGATATTCTCGGAGTGTTCGACGATCGCAACGACTCTCGCGCGCTCGATACCTGTGCCGGCAGCCCAAAACTCGGCAAGGTCGATGACGTCCTCGAATTCGCTCGGCGCACGCGCATCGATCTCGTGCTGTTCGCCCTTCCGATCTCCGCTGAAACGCGGATTCTCGAGATGCTGAAGAAACTATGGGTATTGCCGGTAGATATCCGGCTCTCCGCACACACCAACAAGCTTCGCTTCCGCCCGCGTGCCTATTCCTATCTCGGCGAGGTTCCGACTCTCGATGTATTTGTAGCTCCGATCACCGACTGGGATCTGGTGCTGTAATGGGTCTTCGACAGGGTCGTCGGCGCGCTCATCCTGGT
>JAFEFK010000184.1 GCA_018240625.1 Pseudomonadota bacterium | reverse complement strand
GGCTGGCTGCTTTCCGCGTCGGCTGCCTCCAGCAGGCGTCGCCCGATCTCGACCCGCGCCGCGGCGGCTTCCGGCCCGCCGATCAGGCCAGCGCTGGCGTCCTGCGAGACCTCAGCGAGTTGGTCCCGGTAAACGTTGGTTTCGCTACCGCCCGGAATTCGCCGAGCCGGACGACCAAGCGGCCACAGCACCGCAAAGACCGCTCCGGCGGTCATCAGCACGAACAAAAACCACAGCGTCATCGCAACAGGGTTCCGATGGATCGGCGCTGGAAATGGCCGGTCCGCTGGGGCGGGTTACATCATGACTGGGAGGGGCGCGCAATTGACAATTGCGGCACAATCGGCGGCAAAAAAGCCCGCCGAATCAATGCTGGCCATCAGCCCGCACGACTGGATTTGCGCTCGGCCGTCAGCGCGTTTTCAGCCGCCCGGCTCATCAGCGATGAATAGTCATGGCCGAACAGAACGTCACAGAACCTGATCGCGGCCTTGACCTGCTGCTGCCGGTATGAGCGAACGCTCCCCTCGCCGACCCGCAACGATTCCACCAGCGCTTCGGTGGTCTGCTCGACATAGTGCTGCAAATCCGAATAGGTGCGCAGCGTGACTTCGTTAATGGCGAGTTCGCTGGCGTAAGTCCGGCACACAGCGACGAAATCGATCAGCGCGGCAGTTTCCTCGACTTCAGCCGCGTCAAGCCGCGCGCTAGGCGAGATGTCCTTATCGGGCCGCTGGCGGAGCAGCCGCCTCACCCGGCCGGGGACGCTGTCGATCTCCGATTGCAGGCCGTTGGAAATATTGACCCTGATCGCCGCGAGCTGGCGGCCCCAGTTCGAATCGGAGCGGATATCAAGTTCGGTCCGCAGTCCGCGCACTCCGTCATGTACCGCCTTGAGGTGTTCGGAGACATTTTCGAAATGTCCGCTCCGGATGTCGGCACGCAGACTGGCCGCGATGTGCGACAGTTCATCGATCGCCAGCGTTACGGCCACGCCATAGGGCGTCGCGGCCACACGGACTTCGTCGTCCGAGCCAGCGATCCTGATTGCAAGCCGAATGATCTGCCAGGCTGCGGACAGCCGTTGCATCACCAGCGACAGCGCGAACGGCAAAACCAGCGGGGTTTGCAAGGAGGGAACATCGAGCGCTCCCATCAGCGATGAAATCTGGGAGTCGCCCAGGACGCGGACAAAGCTCGGAAGCCGTCCGTTCAACGTGTCGAGAGCTTCGCGGGCATTCAGAACAGCGCCGATCAACGCAAGATCTTCGGCAACGCTGGGCGCACCGATACGGGCGAGCGCCCGCTGCTTGTCGGTGCCGGAGTCATCCGCCGTGATTTTCAAAATCGCGCCGGCTGCCGCCGTTTGCAGTCTCCGCACCGCTCGCTCGGTCTCGGATGCCGATCCCGTTTCATCTGCGAGCGCAGCCTCGAATGCGCGCACAGCGTCCGCAGCGCCCTCCCGCTCCAGCCACTGCCAGACAGGCAGAAGTGATGTGCGCCGGATCTGCCCGGAGCGCAGCGCCGAACTGCCATCAACGAGGAATGGCTCCAGCGGATGAAACAGATGCCGCGCCGGATCTTCGGCACGCGGCCGCACGCTGTCATCCGATCCGCGAACGATCTTGCGCAGTTCCTCGAGCACGAAATTGGCGACCGTGGCATCTTCGCCCCGCTCGGCGGCGCGCTCGAACTCCCGCATCAGCAGCGCCTGCGACTTCGGCGGGAGCTGTGCGAGGTAATCCTTCAGCCGTTCGATCGATGTCTGGCTCATGCACGCACATCTGGACGCGGACGATCGCACGGGCACTGGGGTACCCGCGCGATGTCATAGCAGGAGCCATCTTAATGATGCGTTGAGGAACCTGAGACGGATTGCCACTTTTTCCAAAAAAATACGCTGGAACAAAGGGGTAGACGCAACTTCTGATATAGTTCCTCGGACGCCTCAGCTCATCGCGGTCCAGCTGCCGTCGGCGTTCCGGCACGCGGTTTTGCGGACGGTTTCAAGCTGATCACCCATCGTGACGGTGTGGGAATAACCGCGGCATTTAGCGCCCTTCAGGTCATAGAGCGGGCCGGCGACGATATTGCCGCGGTGGCCAGTCTCCGCATTCCGCCAGGAGATCGGCGCGCCCGCCGCGCCATGTTGCAAGGCATCGATCTGGGCCTGATATGCCAGGCGGCGGTCCTCATCATTGAGGCCAGAGCCGAGCTTCGGTCCGATCAACCCGCCGAGCGCCGCGGCAGTGACGGCCGCCGCCGCCCGGTCGTAGGAAGGGTCGCCGGATGCGGTCCCGCTATACGCGCCGGTGAGCGTACCCGGCCCTTCGGTGGAACCGGTTACGTCGCACCCGCAGAGAATGAGCGCTACCGCAAGGATCAATAGGGAATTTGCTTTGACCATGACGCCTCCGGCGCCGTCCCCGCTGGTGGAGTGGATTTGACATGCGCTACCCGGACCACCAGGAAGATTTTCGCGCCGACGCACAAAAGACCCTGCAATTCGGGCAGGACTGCGGCGCAGGATAATGCCGGTTGACCTGATGAATTGGACATCCGCCCCTTCACGCCGCGGGCAACACAAGTTCGGCACGCAGGCCGCCGATGGGAGCCGAACCCAACGTCAGGCTGCCCCCATAGAGGGCCGCAAGGTCGGTCACGATGGAAAGTCCCAATCCGGATCCCGGCTTGGTCTCGTCGAGCCGCTGGCCGCGCCCGGAGACCTGTCTGCGCTCGGCATCCGACAGCCCACGGCCATCGTCGTCGACAATGATGTGCAGCATCGGCGCCGGATCGGTGCCCGCAGCCGGACGGATGGACACCTCGATGAACACCCGCGAGCGCGCCCATTTACAGGCATTATCGACGAGGTTGCCGGTCATCTCCTCGAGGTCCTGCTTTTCACCACGAAATTTCGCCACGGTACTGGCGTCGATGTCGATGGCGAGGTCACGATCCCGGTGAATCTTTTCCATGGTCCGGCGCAGCGCCTCGATGACGGGCGCAACGTCGGTCACCGTGGCAATGACCGTGAGCCGCGCCGCAATACGCGCACGCTCCAGATGATGCGCGACCTGATTACGCATGACGTCGGCCTGTTCGAGCACTTTCGCGGCAAAGAGATCGCGATTATGCGCGGAGGCTTCATTCACGATAACCGAGAGCGGCGTCTTGATGGCATGCGCGAGATTGCCGACATGGGTCCGCGCGCGTTCGACAATTTCGCGATTGGCGTCGATCAGCGCATTGGTCTCGCGGGCAAGCGGTGCGATCTCGACCGGGAATTCACCTTCGAGCCGCTCCGCGCGGCCCGACCGGATATCGGCGATGGCGTCCGAAATTCGCTTCAGCGGCGCGAGGCCGAAACGCACCTGGAATATCGTCGTCAGCAATAACCCGACCGTCAGCGCGGCGAACGTGCCGCCGAGATAGTAGTCGAAGGTGCGGGTTTCATCGAAAATCTCCGTGGCGTCGCCCGCGACGGTGACACGGAACTTGCCGTCGGCGCCGAGATCGACGGGCCGCTCAACCATCCGCAACGTCTGTCCTTCCGGTCCATCGACGTATCCGACGCGGATACCTGACGACGTCAGTTCCACGCCTTGATCCTCGAGCTTCGGAAGCTTCTTGTCCCAGAGCGAACGTGAGGCGCGGACTTCCGCCTTCTCAGGATCGGTGCGGACGACCTCCCAGTACCAGCCTGACAACGGCAGATCGAACAGCGGCTCGCCGAGCGACTGGAATTGCCGATCCGCCGGTTCGTCCGGCGTCGCAACTTCGGCGATCAGGGTGCGGAGATAGAGATTGAGCCGGCGGTCGAACGCGCGTTCCGACGCCGAACGATAGACCGACGACAGCACGACGCCGGTGATGAGCAGGATGACCACCACCCAGGCGGTCGCGGACAGAAAGAGCCGCGTGGCGAGTGAACTGGAGCGGCGGCTCCAAAATGCCTTAGCGCGCATCTGCCGGCGGCGTCAGCAGGTAGCCGAGGCCCCGCACCGTCTGGATGATATCGACATCGAGCTTCTTGCGGATGCGGCCGACGAACACCTCGATGGTGTTTGAGTCGCGATCGAAATCCTGATCATAGAGATGCTCGACCAGTTCGGTACGCGACACCACCCGCCCGGTATGGTGCATGAGATAGGCCAACAGCCGGTATTCGTGCGAGGTCATCTTGACCGGATTGCCGGCGACGCTGACGCGCCCGGTTCGGGTGTCGAGCGACACTGGCCCGCAGGTCAGTTCGGACTGCGCATGCCCGGTGCTCCGGCGCAGCAGCGCGCGAATCCGCGCCAGCACCTCCTCGAGATGAAACGGCTTTGCGACGTAGTCGTCGGCGCCGGCGTCGAAACCCTGCACCTTGTCGCTCCAGCGGTCGCGCGC
>JAFEFK010000183.1 GCA_018240625.1 Pseudomonadota bacterium | reverse complement strand
CGGCATGAATGTTCGAGATACAATTGCGGTCCGCGTCGGTCAGCCCCGGCCTCGGCGCGAACGTCAGATAGGCCCCCATGCTTTGCGGCGCCGACAGGCCCGGCCGCTCGCCGATCAGCATCACGACGAGACGCGCTCCGAGCAATGCACCGATCGCGTCTCCCAACGCGACCCGGGCGCCCGACGCCACCACTGTTGCGCCGATCTCAATACCGTTCGCGGCGAGCCGGGGAATGAGATGCCGGATCAGATCGACCGCATATGCGTTGACCGCCGCAGGCGAAAGACCATCACCGATCACAATGACCAGTCCGGACGAACCGAGGCTGCTGTTGCCTAAACTCTCTTCCGATGCGGAATCGAGTTGCCGCCCGAGATCGGGACGCCGCAAATACTCCGGGCGATGCCCCGCACGGCTCGTGACCTTCAAGGTCCCGAGCCCGAGCGTCTGCATCGCAGCGGCGATCCCGGCGCAATCGAACGCCGTATGAATGGCGTCTCGCGCCCGTGCATGATCCAGCGTGAATGCCAGCAGCGCCTGCGTCGGCAAACCCGAGCCAGCGCGGCCGAGGCCAACGCGCGCCGGTGTCATCAGGCGCAAATCGCTGATCGGTCTCGCTGGCGGGCGTAATTGCGACATCGCTGAGGCCTGATCAGGCGCGCTATTCGGCGGGAACGGAAGCTTCGTGCAGCTTCAACGAATAATAGGAGGCATTGGTATGGCCGCCGGACGCGTCGCGCGAGAACATGATGAGATGCTGCGCGACCATGATCGAGCTGATGAGATATTCCAGTTCGCCACGCGCTAACCGCCGCAGCGCAAACTTCCAGAACACGCGCTTGTAATCGCCAAGCACGCCGACCTTCCAGAAGATGTTGCGCAGCATCACGAGTCCCATCCTGATATAGCGCCAGGACATCTGTTCGCGCGAGCGCGGCGGATGGAGCCGGTTCGGATAGGTATGGGTGATCTGGTATTCAAACCGCGCCAGCAACTTGTCCGGCTGATAGGCCGCGCCCATGCAACTGCGCCACGTCCGCACCACATCGTCATACGGCAAGACAAAATCGACATTTGAATCGCGGCCGTCATCGTTTTCGATCAGCCGGCCCTCGCGTTTGAGACGATCCCACAACGGCGTCTGCGGCAATGCCTGCAGCAGATTGATCGTCAGCAGCGGAATTTTGGTCTCTTCGATGAAGGTCATCAGATGCTTGCCGGTTTCCGGCTTGTCGGTGTCGAGGCCCAGAATGATGCCCGACACCACCTCCATACCGTAGCTATTCAGCGTCTGGATCGCCTCCATGATGGGGACCATCATGTTGTGATCCTTCTTCATCGCATGCAGTGCATCTGGATCCGGCGTCTCGATGCCGCAGAAGATGGTCGCGAAAAAGGCCTCGCGCATCTTTTCCAGGATCTCAGGACGCTTGGCGATGTTGAGCGTCGCTTCGCAGGAAAAGCGCAGCACAAAACCCGTTTTCTTCTGCCATTCGATCAGATGCGGCAACAGATCGAGCGCCGCTTTGCGGTTGCCGATGAAATTGTCATCGACGAAATAGACCGAGCCGGCGATACCGCATTCCAGCAGCTTGTCGAGTTCGCGCGTGATCTGCTCGGGACTCTTGAGGCGCGGGTTGCGCCCGTAGAGGCCGGGGATATCGCAAAACTCGCACTGATAGGGGCAGCCGCTCGAATACTGGATACTGCCCAGGAAGTAATGCTTGATGTCGGCCAACTCATACGCCGGAATCGGGAACTTGGTCATGTCCAGGCGGTCGGCGGTTTTCAGCACGACTTGCCGATCCGGACGCGACGGATCGCGCGCAAGACGCGCAATCAATTCGTCGGTCGCATCGCCGAGTTCACCGACGTGAAGGTAGTCAAACGACGGATAGTAGTCCGGGCACGCGCTGACTGAGGGTCCTCCGACCGCGACCGACAGGCCGAAAACGTGGGCACGGCGGCAGATCTCGTTCATCTGCTGGCGCTGAATGTGCATGCCGCTGACGAGCACGGCTTCCGCCCACGCAAAATCCTCATCCGTGGCAGGGCGAATGTTCTCGTCGATAAAACGGACCTTCCAGTCGGCCGGTAGATAGGCCGCGATCACCAGAAGTCCCTGCGGCGGCATAAAGGCCTGCACGCCGTCTGTCAGTGGGTAGGCGTGCTCAAACGTGCCAAATGACGACGTATAGCGCGGGAAGACGCAAAGAATGCGTCGAATACCGTACTGACCCACGCCCCTCATCGCACCTCCGTTATGAAAACGCCTACCGAGTGGAGGCCTTACAAACCCCTCGCGCTTGCTATCGTTCCGGGATCGCGCGAACCAATAAAGCACGGCAGAAAAGCCTGAGCTACAATTTCTTCAATATTGTGGCGAAGCCGCGATGCGGCCGCTGACATGACGAGATTGCGACAATCCGTGCGCAGCCCTGAACCGCGTACAGGAACTTCGTTATCCGATCATTCGGGCAACGATGTCGGGCAGCAGGCTGCCGTCTCCCGCGAGCCGGAAGCCGGTTCCTGCGAGCCCTGATCGGCGCAGCCAGTCGTCGAATTCCGGCGCGCGTGCCAGACCGAATAGCTCGCGGATATAAAGTGCGTCGTGAAATGACGTGGACTGATAGTTCAACATGATGTCGTCGGCGCCGGGAACCCCCATGATGAAAGTCACGCCGGCAGCGGCCAGCAGCGTCAGCAGGTTGTCCATATCATCTTGATCGGCTTCGGCATGATTGGTGTAGCAGACATCCACCCCGAGCGGCAGGCCGAGCAATTTGCCGCAGAAATGATCCTCCAGACCGGCGCGAATGATTTCCTTGCCGTCGTAAAGATACTCCGGACCGATGAAGCCGACCACGCTGTTGATCAGCAGCGGATCGAACGCGCGGGCCACAGCATAGGCCCTCGCTTCGCAGGTCTGCTGATCGACACCGTGATGCGCATTTGCCGAGAGCGCGGAGCCCTGCCCGGTCTCGAAATACATCACGTTGTTGCCGACAGTGCCCCGCTTGAGCGACAACCCGGCCTCACGAGCTTCCTTCAGGATCGCGAGGTCGACGCCAAAACTGCGATTTGCGGCTTCGGTGCCGGCAATCGACTGAAACACGAGATCGACCGGACATCCCTGCGCGATCAAATCAAGCGTCGTCGTGACGTGAGTCAGAACGCAGCTTTGCGTGGGGATCGCCAGCCGCGAGATAATGTCGTCGAGCAGCCGGACCAGATTGCCGAGCACCGCCGGATCGTCGCTTGCCGGATTGACGCCGATACAGGCATCGCCCGACCCCAACAACAGCCCATCGAGAACAGACGCGGTTATCCCCCTGGCATCGTCCAGGGGATGATTGGGTTGCAGCCGCGTGCTCATGCGCCCGGCAAGGCCAATGGTGTTGCGAAATTTGGTCACAACGCCGCATTTCTTCGCAATCAGCATCAGGTCCTGATTGCGCATCAGCTTGCAAACGGCTGCTGCCATTTCAGGCGTGATGCCG
>JAFEFK010000182.1 GCA_018240625.1 Pseudomonadota bacterium | reverse complement strand
TGAGGAATGGGTCGGCCGCCCCGTGATCGCGATTCTCAATACGTGGTCCGATGCGCAACCCTGCCATATGCACTTCAAATCGCGCATTGACGACGTCAAACGGGGCGTGTTGCAGGCAGGCGGCTTTCCGATCGAATTGCCGGCGCTGTCGCTGTCGGAATCGCTGCTGAAGCCGACAACCATGCTCTATCGCAACCTGCTGGCGATGGATGCGGAAGAGTTGCTGCGCGGTCACCCCGTCGATGGCGTCGTGCTGATGGGCGGCTGCGACAAGACGACACCCGCGCTGTTACTGGGTGCAACCAGCATGGGATTGCCTACAATCTATTTGCCGGCCGGTCCGATGCTGCGTGGCAACTGGAAGGGCAAGACGCTCGGTTCCGGTTCGGATGCCTGGAAATACTGGGATGAGCGGCGCGCCGGAAAAATTTCCGACAAGGACTGGATCGATGTCGAGGCCGGCATTGCGCGCAGCTACGGCACTTGCATGACCATGGGCACAGCTTCGACCATGACAGCAATCGCGGAATCGATCGGCATGTCGCTGCCGGGCGCGTCGTCCATTCCGGCGGCGGACGCCAACCACATTCGCATGAGTTCGGAATGCGGCCGCCGCATTGTTGAAATGGTGTGGGAGGATTTGACGCCCGCCAAAATCCAGACCCGCAAGGCCTTCGAGAACGCGATCACCGTTGCCATGGCGATGGGCTGCTCGACCAACGCCATCATTCATCTGATCGCGCAGGCGCGCCGGGCGGGGCAGGACATCGGACTCGACGATTTTGAGAAGGCGAGCCGCAAGGTGCCCGTGATCGCAAATGTCCGGCCGAGCGGTGACACCTACCTGATGGAAGATTTCTTCTATGCCGGAGGATTGCCCGGTCTGATGACGCGCATCAAGGATCATCTGCATCTCGATGCCGTGACGGTCACGGGGAAGACGCTGGGGGAAAACATCGCGCGAGCTGAAGTCTATAATGACGATGTCATTCGCACAGTTCAAAACCCGATTTATGCCGAAGGCGCACTCGCCGTGTTGAAGGGCAATCTTGCACCGGATGGCTGCGTGATCAAGCCAAGCGCATGTGAACCGCGTTTCCTGAAACACACCGGGCCAGCGCTGGTGTTCGATGACTATCCGTCCATGAAGAAGGCCATCGACGACCCTGATCTCGATGTCACAGCCGATCACGTGTTGATTTTGCGCAACGCCGGGCCGCAAGGCGGGCCGGGCATGCCGGAATGGGGCATGCTGCCTATCCCGACGAAGCTGGTGAAGCAGGGCGTTCGCGACATGGTGCGGCTGTCGGATGCCCGCATGAGCGGGACGAGTTATGGCGCCTGCATCCTGCACGTCTCCCCCGAATCCTACATCGGTGGCCCGCTGGCGCTGGTTAAGAACGGCGATATGATTTCGCTGGATGTTGTCGCGCGGTCGATCAACCTCGATGTTCCCGAGGCCGAGCTTGCGAAACGGCGCGCGGCCTGGAAGGCGCCGGAGCCGCGTTACGAGCGCGGCTATGGCTGGATGTTCACCCGCCATATTCGCCAGGCCAACGAGGGCTGCGACTTCGACTTCCTCGAAACCGGATTTGGCGCGCCGGTCAACGAACCCGCGATCTACTGATCCAGCCAGCGGAGGCATTATGGCTCTGAGCGATAAGACGCGCGCAAAACTCTGTGCAGTAAGCACGGCCACGGTGGCGACTGCGCTCTACAAACGCGGCTTTCGCATCCAGTCGATCCAGGACGTGCATCCGCTCGGCCCCGATCAGCCTGTCCTTGTCGGCGAAGCTTTCACCTTGCGCTACATGCCGGCGCGCGAGGACCTCAACCCTGTCTCCGTGTTTCGGGATCGTGCGCATCCCCAGCGCAAGGCCGTCGAGGATTGCCCACCGGGCGCCGTGTTGGTGATGGACAGCCGCAAGGATGCGCGTGCCGCCTCTGCCGGCTCCATTCTGGTGACGCGGCTGATGAAGCGCGGGGTGGCCGGTGTGGTCACCGATGGTGGATTCCGCGACGCCGCCGAGATCGCCAAACTCGGCTTTCCGGCCTATCACCATCGACCGAGCGCACCGACCAATCTGACTCTGCATCAGGCCATCGAGATCAACGTTCCGATCGGCTGCGGCGACGCGCCGGTGTTCCCAGGCGATATCATCCTTGGCGATCAGGACGGCGTTATCGTCATCCCCGCGCATCTGGCCGACGAAGTCGCCGACGAGGCGATGGAAATGACGGCTTTCGAGGATTTCGTGACGGAACAGGTCAACGCGGGGCGTTCGATTCTCGGTCTCTATCCGGCTACGGACGAGCAGACGCTTGTGGATTTCGCAGCGTGGCGGAAGGCCAACAAACGCTAGTTTTAACGTACGCCTGCATTGCTCGCATGCGGCCGCAATATGCCGTTCTCAGCCCATCTGTTTGGTGATATCCCTCGATCCATGAACCAGCGCGCAAAGATCGATATCCGCCATTCGACGTGCCCGCACGATTGTCCCTCCGCCTGCGCGCTGGATATCGAGGTGATCGACGGCTCGACGATCGGCCGGGTTCGTGGCTCAAAGGTTCAGACCTATACCGCGGGCGTGGTGTGCGCCAAGGTGGCGCGCTATGCCGAACGCATTCATCATCCCGACCGTGTGATCCATCCGCTGCGCCGAAGCGGGCCGAAGGGCGCCGGACAGTATACGCGGATTTCGTGGGACGAGGCGCTGGACGAGATCGCCGCGCGGTTCGATCAGGCCGAACGGGAGTTTGGCGGCGAGTCGGTGTGGCCCTACTACTATGCCGGGACGATGGGCATCGTGATGCGCGACGGCATCAACCGTCTCGCTCACGTGAAAAAGTATTCGCGGTTTTACAGCACGATCTGCGCGAACGTCGCCCGCGTCGGCTTTGTCGCAGGGACGGGCAGGATTGCGGGCGCCGACCCGCGCGAGATGGGCGTGTCCGATCTCATCGTTATCTGGGGCACCAATCCCGTCTCCACGCAGGTCAACGTGATGACGCATGCATCGCGTGCCCGAAAAGAACGTGGCGCGAAGATCGCGGCGGTGGACGTCTATAACAACGAGACGATGAAGCAGGCGGATATCAAGATACTCCTGCGCCCTGGCACCGATGGCGCGTTTGCGTGCGGTGTCATGCATGTGCTGTTTCGCGAAGGCTTTGCCGATCGCGCCTACATGGAGAAATACACCGATTGTCCGGTTGAGCTTGAGCAGCACCTCGCGACGCGGACGCCGGAATGGGCCTCCGCTATCTCGGGCGTTCCTGTCGCGGACATCGAGGCATTCGCGCGTCTCGTTGGCCAGACAAAAAAATCGTTCTTCCGTCTCGGATACGGATTCACGCGTAGCCGCAACGGTGCTGCGCAGATGCATGCGGCATTGTGCATTCCCGCCGTCACCGGCGCCTGGCAATACGAAGGCGGCGGCGCGTTCTTCAACAACTACGCGCTGTGGCGTTTCGATGAATCCATCATCGAAGGCCACGATGCGATCGATCCGAAAACGCGGCGGCTCGATCAATCGAAGATCGGCCGCATTCTGACCGGCGACGCGGATGCGTTGCACCAAGGCCCGCCGGTCAAGGCCATGCTGATCCAGAATACCAACCCGATGACGGTGGCGCCGGAGCAAGCGCTTGTGCGGCAAGGCTTCGCGCGCGAAGACCTGTTCATGGTCGTGCATGAGCAGTTCATGACCGAAACGGCCCAGATGGCCGACATCGTGCTGCCGGCGACGATGTTCATGGAGCACGACGATCTCTATTATGGCGGCGGGCATCAGCACATTTCTGTTGGCGCCAAGCTTATCGAACCTCCCGGCGAATGCCGGTCGAATCATGACGTATTGCAAGGACTGGCCAGCCGTCTTGGCGTTAGTCATCCCGGCTTCGAGATGACGTCCCGTGAGCTGATCGACGCCACTCTCAAGAAAAGCGGACACGGCGACATCGACACGCTGCAAGCCGAGTTGTGGCGCGACCTCCAGCCGGACTTCCGCACCTCGCATTACCTCGACGGCTTTGCGCATGCCGACGGCAAATTTCACTTCAAGGCGGATTGGCCCGGCGTCCCGATGGGCCATGCCGGAATGATGGGACGATGGCAGGAGTTGCCGTCGCTTCCCGATCATTGCCGGACCATCGAAGAGGCGGATGCGGAGCATCCGTTCAGGCTGGCGACCAGTCCGTCGCGCAGCTTTCTCAATACCACGTTCAATGAGACGCCTTCGTCGCAGGCGCGTGAGGGTGCGCCATCCGTGATGATCCATCCCGCCGATGCCAGTGCGCTCGGAATCGCCGATGGCGATGCCGTGACGCTCGGCAATACGCGCGGCGAGACTTCGCTTACCGCCAAGATTTTCGATGGTGTGCTGCGCGGTGTGCTGATCGCGGAGTCCGTGCATCCGAATCGCTCTCACATCGGCGGCCGCGGCATCAACATGCTGACCGGCGCGGAGGCGGTCGCACCGGTCGGCGGCGCCGCGTTTCACGATAACAAGGTCTGGATCAAAAAGGCTCTGCCTGCCTTGCAGCCGCGCCCGCGCTGAACGCAATCGCGCGTGGCGTACGCGGCGCTTGCATCGCTCTGCTGGATCATCCTATCTGCCGTCGTTCCTGTCTTCATCCGAACCCGCGAGGTTGCCATGTCCGCCAATGACACGTTTCATATTGCCGTGCTCGGCGGCGACGGCATCGGACCGGAAGTCATGGCGCCGGCGCTGGAGGTTCTGAAGAAGGTCGAGGCCACCTCGAAGGTAAAATTTCGTTTTACCGAAGCGGCCGCGGGCGCGAACAACTATCGCGAAACTGGCAAGTCGATGCCGGAGAGTACGATCAAGCTGTGCGACGAGGCCGATGCGATCCTGCTTGGCGCTTGCGGTCTGCCCAGTGTGCGCTATCCCGACAACACCGAAATCATGCCCCAGGTCGAACTCCGCTTTCTGTTCGATCTCTACGCCGGGGTGCGGCCGGCGCGGCTGATTCCCGGCGTGCCGAGCCCGATCGTCGGCGCCGCCGAGCACGGCATCGATCTTGTTCTGATCCGCGAGTCGACCGAAGGCCTGTTTGCCTCGATGGGGAAGGGCATCGTGACCGAAGACGACGCGCGCGAAACGATGGTGATCACGCGCAAGACGTCGCAGCGATTGTTCGACTTCTCGTTTCGCCTCGCAGGGCGCCGAAAAGCGCAGGGCAAACGCGGTCTGGTCACCTGCGTCGACAAGGCGAACGTGTTCAAGGCGTTTGCATTC
>JAFEFK010000181.1 GCA_018240625.1 Pseudomonadota bacterium | reverse complement strand
ACGAGGCGAACGGTTCCTTGCCACTTAGCTACTGCGTCACGTGAAGTTATCAATGAGTACAGCGGTCAAATTCGCCGGCCATATGGAGGATAGTGCCACGTTTCCCGATCAAGCCTTTCTTAAAACGACGTACTCCTCCGTCGTCGGTGCCACCAAGCTCGTACCAACGCACGTCTTGCGCAGATAGCCAGCGCAAAATCCACCATTGCAGCGCATATCCGGCTTTCAGCTTCAGCCCCGCCTCCACGCTCGCTCCTTGTACGGAATAGGCCGTATCACCGAGGATTCCGATCGCTGCGCCGTGTACCGGCAGGCCGTCGTGGAACGCAAGGACGATCTGTAGCCGGATGGGCTCGGGCAGCGCCACGAGCGCGGCTGTCGTGTTGATCAGACCCATCTCAGCTTGATGCAGTTGTTTCCTGGCGACCATCCCCGCATGTAATTCGCGAAGTATGTCGATGTCCGCAGGGGTTTCGCCCAAACGGATTTCAATGTTATGTGATAGCGCATGACGAAGATTCCAACGCCATTTTTTGTCGAAGTTGTTCATCTGTGCGTCTTCGTCGAGCGAGAGGTCGACGAGATAATGATCGGCGACTGACAATGGCCGGCGCAGTGCGAAACCCATCTCGGTCAGGGTTTCGCATTCTTGTCGATAAAACCCAGGATTGGGACGCGGGCTGATGGTCAGGCAGTGGCCACGTTTGTAACAGTACTCCTCAATTAAAGCGGAGACGGCGGCTTGATAGATGCTGAAATCAGTTGAATGATTGCGGTGACGCCAAAAAGGGCCAAAGCGGACGAGTGCGAGGTCTCGTCCCATCATGGGAAGTGCGTACATCGCAACTTGGGCGCCGGCAACGGGCGTACCTGTGCTCGCATCCCGAAGCAATAAATGGCTGCTTTCTTCGTGACGCCGACCGCTGGTATAATTTGGCGTCTGCTCGTAATGCCCGTCTTGAAATTGGGATACGACCTCGTTCCAAGCGGCGTCCGTGACGCTATCAACTT
>JAFEFK010000180.1 GCA_018240625.1 Pseudomonadota bacterium | reverse complement strand
AGGCCAAAGCTGGCTTCGAATTGTTGAATGCGCCTGAGCGGGCGCGCGGGGAGGTCGCGTTGGCAGATCAGAATTTTGTCGTTCACGATTTGACGCCGGAAGACGTATCGCAGGGTATCGCCGACGGCCGCTATCTGCTGGTGGACGTCCGCGAGCTGAACGAAGTAGCGGCGGAAGCGTATCCGGATTCGGTCGTTGTTCCACTCTCCAGCTTTGATCCAGAAAATATCCCGGACCCCAAGGGAAGGCAGATCGTATTTGCCTGCCGCTCGGGCAAGCGGTCGGTGACGGCATCGCTGGCGGCGCAGGCCAGCGGTCTTGCCTACGACAAGCATCTGGCCGGCGGAATTCTGGGATGGAAGGCGGCCGGCTTGCCGACCCGAACCGGTGGCTGATCGTCCGATGATCTCGATGAACAAGGTCTTCGCCGACCTTCCGGTCACGGTCTTCGAGGCAATGTCTCAGGCCGCACGCGATAACAATGCTATCAACCTTGGCCAGGGTTTCCCCGACGATCCGGGGCCAGAGGATATCCGGCGCGCTGCGGCCGACGCCGTGATGAACGGCTACAATCAATATCCCTCCATGATGGGAATTCCGGAGCTGCGGCAGGCGATCGCCACGCATTACGGGCATTGGCATGGTCTCTCGCTCGATCCGATGACGGAAGTGATGGTTACCTCGGGCGGCACGGAAGCGCTGACCAGTGCCATTCTCGCGGTTGTCGAGCCCGGTGATGAAGTCATCGTTTTCCAGCCGGTCTACGACTCCTATCTTCCGATCATCCGGCAAGCCGGCGGCATTCCCCGGCTGGTTCGTCTCGAGCCGCCGCACTGGCGGCTGACGGAAGACGCGCTCCGCGCCGTCTTCACCCACAAGACCAAGGCGGTGTTGTTCAACAACCCGCTCAACCCGGCCGCGGTGGTTTATCCGCGCGAGGACCTGGAACTGCTGGCACGATTTTGTCAGGAGTTCGATGCGGTGGCGATCTGCGACGAAGTCTGGGAGCATGTCGTCTTCGACGGACGAAAACATATTCCACTGATCACCATTCCCGGCATGCGCGACCGCACCATCAAGATCGGATCGGCGGGCAAGATATTTTCGCTGACGGGCTGGAAGATCGGATTTGTCTGCGCCGCGCCGCCGCTGTT
>JAFEFK010000017.1 GCA_018240625.1 Pseudomonadota bacterium | reverse complement strand
CCGCAATCGACTCCGGATTTCCGCGCGGGAAGATATCGCGCTGCAACTGAGGGCGATTCATCAGTCGGTTCGACGCTTCACGAATGGCCTCCAGCCGGCGCAGCCGGTTGGCGAGCGCGGTAGCCATATCTTCTGCACTGGGGCCATCCGGCGTGGCCGGTTCGGGCAACAGCAATCGCGATTTCAAAAACGCGAGCCATGCCGCCATCACCAGATAATCAGCGGCGAGTTCGAGACGGATCTTGCGGGCCGCTTCAATGAAAACGAGGTACTGATCGGCCAGCGCAAGAATGGAAATCTTGGACAGATCGACCTTCTGCTGCCGCGCCAGCGCCAACAACAGGTCAAGCGGGCCTTCATAACCCTCGACGTCCACCATCAGCGCGACGTCATCGCTATCGCTGACGTGTTCGGCCGGCCGGCCCGTTTCAAACGACAGAATTTCCGCGCTCATGCGCCTGCTGCTCCCACCCGGCTCGTCAACGCATCAAGTTCTGCCCGCGCCGCCTCACGGTCGAAGGGCCGGGGCGGCTTGCGCGATGCCAAGGCTTGTCGTGCACGATCAAGCGCCCCGCCCGTCAATTCAGGCGTCTCACCGGCGACCTGCCGCATCTCGTCCAAGTTGCCGTTGCAGTGCAAAACCATGTCGCAACCGGCTGAAACGATCGCGCGGGTCCGTTCGGCGATTGATCCCGCCAACGCATTCATGGACACGTCATCACTCATCAACAAACCCTGGAACCCGATCACGCCACGAATCACCTGTTCGATGATTGTCGCAGAAGTGGTGGCAGGTTGGTTGGGATCAATTGCGCTAAACACAACATGTGCGGTCATCGCCATGGGCAGGTCCGCAAGCGGTTGAAATGCAGCGAAATCAGTTGCTTCCAGTTCTTTCTTCGCGGTTTCCACAACGGGAAGCCGATGATGGGTGTCGGCGGTCGCCCGTCCATGACCCGGAATGTGCTTGAGAACCGGCAGAACGCCGCCCTGCTCCAACCCTTGGGTCACCGCACGCGCGATAGCCGCGACCTTGCCCGGATCCGTTCCGTAAGCGCGGTTGCCGATAACGGCGTCGGCGCCGGGTACCGGAAGGTCTGCCAGCGGCAGGCAGTCAACGGTGATGCCGGGATCCACAAGGGCGGCGGCGATCAAGGGGGCGGTCAGCAGCGCAGCCGTCAGGCCGTCGACTCGATTCTGATCGTAGAGCGCGCCAAACACCGCGCCGGGCGGGT
>JAFEFK010000179.1 GCA_018240625.1 Pseudomonadota bacterium | reverse complement strand
CCGACTTCGCAGCTCCGCACAAGTCCAAGGAGCGCGCTCCGACGTCTCTGGAGATCGCACAGCAAATCGCGAATGCCGAAGCCAAGGCGTATCAGAACGGATTCGACGCCGCCCAGCGCGAAGCCAAGGTGCAAAGCGACCGCCGCATGGCGGTGGCGATCGAGGAAATTGCGATTGGCATCAAGGGAATCGCCGGACGATTCTCGGGCATTGAAAACCGGATGGAGACTGAAGCGGTCGATGTCGCCGTCGCCGTCGCGCGTAAATTGTGCAGCGAACTGATGGCGGCGGAGCCGCTGACAGAGATTGCGTCGCTCGTCAGCGACTGTTTCCGGCATCTGGTGTCGACTCCGCATCTCGTCGTCCGAATCAACGACCAACTTTACGACGCCGCGCGCGAGCAAATCGAGCGTATGGCAAGGCAAAGCGGTTTCACAGGGCAGCTCGTGATTCTCGCGGAACCCGATATCGAAACCGGCGACTGCAGAATCGAATGGGCCGATGGCGGGGTCGTGCTGGAACGAGCGGCGATCGACGCCAAAATCGACGAACTGGTTCGCCGCTACGTGGCGTCGCGACATCCAAACGGCAATTCCTGAGGCATGGGGACACGACAATGAGTGACAACGATACCCAGGTGCCGCTTCCCGATCTTAACGCCGCCGATGCGCCGGCGATCGACGACATCGGATTCAGTGAAGACGAACAGGTCTCACGGATAGCCTCCGATCTCGAGGCGGTGTTCGATGTGCCGGTTCAGGTCTCGGCCGTGCTCGGCCGCTCCAAGATGGATGTCGGCGCGCTTCTCAAGCTAGGACCTGGCACCGTGCTGGAACTCGACCGGCGCGTCGGTGAAGCCATCGATATCTATGTCAACAACAGATTGGTGGCGCGAGGCGAAGTCGTTCTCGTCGAAGAAAAGCTGGGCGTGACCATGACCGAAATCATCAAGGCCGAAAAAGCCTGACACCGAACCACCCGCCGATCGCGCGGACAAGCTAACAGGAGCAAATCATGCGGCTTCTCATCGTTGGCACACTGAAGGGCCAGCTTACGACCGCCACCAAGATCGCCATGGACAACGGCGCCTCCGTTACCCATGCGGAGAACAATGAACAGGCCATGGCGGTGCTGCGCGGCGGCAAGGGCGCCGATCTCCTGCTGGTCGATGTCGGCCTCGATATCCGCGATCTCGTGATGCGGCTCGAAGCGGAACACATCCATGTGCCGATCGTCGCCTGCGGCATCACCAGCGATGCACGCGCGGCGGTCGCCGCGATCCATGCCGGCGCCAAGGAATACATCCCGCTGCCGCCGGATCCGGAATTGATCGCCGCGGTGCTGGCGGCTGTCGCCAACGATTCCCGCGATCTGGTCTATCGCGACGAAGCGATGGGCAAGGTCATCAAGTTGGCGCAGCAAATCGCGGGCTCCGACGCCTCGGTCATGATCACTGGCGAATCCGGTACCGGCAAGGAAGTGCTGGCGCGCTATGTCCACACCCGTTCACATCGCGCAAAGAAACCGTTCATTTCCATCAACTGCGCGGCGATCCCTGAGCACCTGCTGGAATCCGAACTGTTCGGCCACGAGAAGGGCGCGTTCACCGGCGCGATTGCGCGCCGTATCGGCAAATTCGAGGAAGCCACCGGCGGCACGCTGCTGCTCGATGAAATTTCCGAAATGGATGTCCGGCTGCAATCAAAACTGCTGCGTGCGATTCAGGAGCGCGTGATCGACCGCGTCGGCGGCACCCGGCCGGTGCCGGTGGATATCCGCATCATCGCCACGTCGAACCGCAACCTGGCGGAGGCCGTGCGCGAGGGCAAATTCCGCGAGGATCTGCTGTTCCGGCTCAACGTGGTCAACCTGAAGATCCCGCCGCTGCGCGACCGCCCGGCCGATATTCTCGAACTGGCACAGCATTTCGCGAAGAAATATGCCGAGGCCAATGGCGTGCCGGTCCGCCCGATCTCGGTGGACGCGCGGCGCGTGCTCACCGCCAATCGCTGGCAGGGTAACGTCCGCGAGCTTGAAAACACCATTCATCGCTCGGTGCTGATGGCCAGCGGCGACGAGATCGGCGCCGACGCCATCCTGACGCCGGATGGCGACCGTCTCGACCTGGCGAAAACCGCGCCGGCCGTGGCCCACGCCACGCTTGCGGCCGAGCAGGTCACGCGCGCGCTGGTCGGCCGCACGGTTGCCGACGTCGAGCGTGACTTGATTCTGGAAACGCTGAAGCATTGCCTCGGCAACCGCACCCATGCCGCGAACATCCTCGGCATCTCGATCCGGACGCTGCGCAACAAGCTGAACGAATACGCCGACGGCGGACTTCCCATTACGCCGGCCGGTAACAACGACCATCGCGCGTTCGTGGCGACGGCGTGAGAGCATTACTTCCCTCTCCCCTTGTGGGAGAGGGGAAGAAGAAATCACCGGCGTCTTTCGCAAATCTCGACGCGACGACAACGGGCGCGACGGAAGAATAATTCGGCGCGTCCGGCTTTTTAAAGATCCGGATCGGCGCGCCCGGCCGCAGATCTCGGCCGGTCAGCACCACGTAGGCATAAAGCGCGAGATAGGCGATTGCGACCGCACCGATCGCATAAAAAGCCCACGCCGCGAGCCGCTTCATCCCGAGACCTTCATGACCACGCCTTCACGATCCCGCCGCGGTCTTCGGCGCGGTCACATTCATCATGGCTTTGTTGCCGTAGCGATCGGTGAACGCCTGCGTGTCGATTTCCTCGAGCTGAAGGTCGCCGCTCATGACGGCGGCCTTCCACGCATCGTGCTCCGGATCGTTCCTGAACTCGGGCATCACGTCCCTGGCGAACAGCTCCAGCGACTCGCAGATGTGCTCGTGACTGTTCTTGCCCGCCTGATTGAGCAGGATCACCTGATCGATATGCGAGGAGCGGAATCGCCGCAGCTTCCTGGCGATGGTTTCAGGCGAGCCGATCAGACCGCCGCGCAGCGCGGCCTCCTGCGCGTCCGGGTTGTCGCGCTTCCACCTGTTGTATTCGTCCCACATGTTGACGGTGCCCGGCGCGGGGCGCTGACGGTTTTGCGACGCTCCGTAAAACCTCAACGCGAACTGGAAGAACGTGGCGCCGTCGGCGCGTGCCCTCGCCTCCTCGTCGGTCTTCGCGCACATGAAGAACGACACCAGCGCCATATTCGGATTGATCTCGTAGTCGGCGAGCTTCTTCAGCCGCTTGGTGATGGCATTGTAATAGGCATGAACCCAGGCGTGCGCGGCATCGGCGCTGACGAACTGGAAGCCGAGCGCGCCAAAGCCGCACCGGCCCGCACGCTCGATGGTCGGCAATTGCGAACAGGCCATCCACAGCGGCGGATGCGGCTTCTGCAACGGCTTCGGCACCACGTTGCGCAGCGGAATATCGAAATACTTGCCGTGATGCTCGCTTCCGCCGTCCCTGAACATCGGGAAAATCGCGCGCACCGCTTCGTCGAACACCTCCTTCTTGGTCTCCATGTCGCGGCCGAACGGCGTTAACTCCGTAATCGAGGCGCTCTCGCCCATCCCGAATTCGCAGCGTCCGTTGCTGAGGAGATCGAGCACCGCGACACGTTCGGCGACGCGGGCCGGATGATTGGTGGTCAGTTGGAAGATGCCGTGGCCAAGCCGGATATTTTTGGTGCGCTGGCTGGCAGCCGCAAGAAAGGATTCCGGTGACGGCGAGTGGGAATATTCCTCCAGAAAATGATGCTCCACCACCCAGGCGTGATCGTATCCGGCGCGATCGGCGGTCTCCAGTTGCGTCAGCGCGTTCTGGTAGAGCCGATGCTCGTCGCCCGCTTCCCACGGACGCGGCAGTTGCAACTCGTAAAAGATGCCGAATTTCATGGCGTATCTCCCGCACCCAGCTCGTTGTTGTCAGCAGTCTAAACCCTCGCAAGATCAAGTCTACCTTGCTGCCGCCGCCGGCATTCCGCACCACGGAACATGACTTGCGCTGGCGGCCCGAATGATTAGCTTGCAGCGGTTGAGTCGCAGCACGGCGGCCAACCTTCGTCCATCGAGATCCATGACCTCCTTCACGCCGCATCAGGATTCCGCGCTGAAAGCCGTCGCCGACTGGCTGAAAGCCAAGCCCGGCAAAAACGGAACACCGCCGGTATTCCGGCTGTTCGGTTATGCCGGCACCGGCAAGACCACGCTGGCGCGCCACATCGCCGATGGCGTCGATGGCGAGGTCAAGTTCGCGGCCTTTACCGGCAAGGCCGCGCTGGTGATGCGCAACAAGGGCTGCGACGGCGCCTCGACGATCCATTCGCTGATCTATCGCGCTCGCGAGTCCGGCGAGGAGCAACCGAGCTTTGAATTGTGGGATGACGCGCCGGCGTCAAAAGCAAAACTGATCGTGATCGACGAATGCTCGATGGTGGACGCGGAGCTCGGCCGCGACCTGATGTCGTTCGACTGTCCGCTGTTGGTGCTCGGCGATCCCGCGCAGTTGCCGCCGATTCAGGGCGCGGGCTTTTTCACCAACGCCGAACCGGATGCGATGCTCACCGAAGTTCATCGTCAGGCCCAGGACGATCCCATCGTGCGGATGTCGATGGACGTGCGCGAAGGCCGCGATCTCGACATCGGCCGCTACGGCGAAAGCGAGGTGATCTCGCGCAACGAACTCGATCCGTCGCGCGTGATGGACGCCGATCAGGTGCTGGTCGGGCGCAACAATACGCGCCGATCCTACAACATGCGATTCCGGCAACGGCAGAACATCGAGGATCCGCTCCCCGTCGCCGGCGACAAGCTGGTCTGCCTGCGCAACAACCGCAAGAAGGCGCTGTTCAACGGCGGCCTGTGGCGCGTGAAGTCGCGCACCGCCTCGAAGTCGAAGATCATCACCATGCGCCTATCGCCCGACGAAGAGTTTGCGCACAAGGTGACGAAGGTCTCGGTGCGGCAGGATTGTTTTGCGGGCGGTATCGAGGATATTCCGTGGGAGCAGCGCAAGCCCTACGACGAATTCGACTACGGCTACGTGCTGACGGTGCACAAGTCGCAGGGTTCGCAATGGGACGATGTCGTGCTGTTCGACGAGAGCTTCGCGTTTCAGGATAGCCGCGCGCGCTGGCTCTACACCGGCATCACACGCGCCGCGAAGCGGCTGAGCGTGGTGGTGTAGACGCTGCGCCTTTAACGCTGCAATCGGACGCCCAGCATCACAACGGTGGATGCTGAACTTGCACCGGTAATGTTCGAATTTAGAATGTCGCGGCGTACCTCCGCCTTGATCTGGAATTCGCGGTTGAGCTTGTAAACGAGATCGCCTGAGATCGAGTAGATTTTGTCGGAGCGGGTCGACCCCTGATAGTCCTGCGTGCCATAGGTGAATTTTCCGACCGCGGTCAGCCAGCGCCGGAAATCGTGATCGACCTCGAAGGTATAAGTGCGTGTCAGCACGCCGGAGACGTCAGCGAGTGTCGATTCATCAACCGATGTGACCGAGATGAATTTAGCCGTCGTCAGCGGCGTCGCGGTCCACACCAGCGATGCGCTGGTGAGCAGGCCGGTCAGATTGTTGAGGCGCGGATCGGCGTAGCTGCGCGCGGCATAACCGATCGAGGCTTCGCCGGTCAGCAGGCGCGTGAACTCGAAACTGGTTCCGACTTTCGCGTAGCCGCCATTGGAGTCGCGCTGAAAGCCGTTGCGGTCGAACTGTGTGTCATGAATGCGGGTATCGCCCTCGACCTCACCGAACGGCTTTACGCCCGGAAGCAGGTCGTAGCTCACGCGCGCGACGCCGCCATACTGATTGAAATTGCGGTCGTCGTTGGTGGTGGAGGTGCCGTCGGTCAGTTGCGAATCCTGATACGCCGTGCGGTCGACGGTACCGTTCAGTGAAACCTGCAGCCTGTTGAAATCGTGCTCGACGCCCAGCGTGCCGCCGGTGGTCGCATACAGCGGATATTTGCTTAAGCCGGCCTGGATGTTCGGGCTGCCGGGATTGTCGGCGCCGACCCGCAATCGCAGTTCCGAATTGATGCGGGTGTCATGGGTGACATCGAGACGTCCGTCGATCTTGCCGGTGAAATCCGGCCGGTCGATATTGGTCGGCACCGGCGAAATGATCGGCTGGGTGGGATCGCAACCGCAATCGGCCGCATTTGGAGGAAACGTCGTGCCGTATCCGGTGAACGAGCCGCGCAGATCGACTAGCAGCGAATGGCGCTCCCAATCGGACTTCGCCACGAACTCCGGCGCTATCGTATAGAACGCCGAGCCCTTGGGCTTGTCGAACCGTCCGGGGTTGGTGTCGTAGCCGCCCCACAATTCGACCGCCGACTTGACGAGGAAGCTGCCGACATAATCGCCGACGGCGCCGAACGGATCATCGTCCGGCTTGAGGCGGCGACGCACGGGCTGCCCGTCCACACGTCCGGCCATCGCCGGCGCGAGCGGGGTCTTGTTCGCGGTGGATGACGGCGGAATCGACAGCGGAGGCGGCGGCGGAACCGGGATGAAGTTACCCGGCCCCGGCGGCTGTTTGGGTTTCGGCGCTCCCGGGTAAAGCTTCGCCTTCTTGCGTCTGCGATTGAGCGAATCGTAGCCGGTGTCACTCGCGCCTGTTGCTGCGGGAACGTCATAGCTGGGGATCCGACCGATGCGCGACGGGGCGGCCGATGTTGAAGTCACGGTGGTGCCGTCGCCGCCGGCATCGCTGGTCCGACGCAGATACGAATCCTGAGGCTGGAAAAATCCGCCACTGACCGGGCTCATGAGATCGCGGGTGAGGGTCTGGGCTCCGGCCGAAGAAATATCCAGGGATGCCAGCGCGAGACACACCAAGGCCGCGCACGAAATCACTGCGCGCTGGTGGCGGCCCGTCGCTGGACCCGAAATCACGGCCATTAAACTCCAACAAATTCAATGCTTTACGAACGGTCCGCCAAAACGCCGCAGACCTCATCGTTAAGAGAGTTAAAACAATTATGGTTAATGAGCCGTTGAGAATGCGGAGGCCGCGTCGCATCGCTGAACGAGCCGTGCTAAGGACATCGGCGCACTGGAGCCGCGCTCCCGTCCCCATCATGGAACCCGGCATGACCACATCGAAATCACGGACGGTGAAATCCGCCATGACCGATCAAGTGAACGCCGCTATCCAGTCTGCATTGCGGACGTTAGACGCGGAGGCCAGCGGCGTTACCGCGCTCGCCGCCGCGTTGCGATCCGACCTCGGCTCCGCGTTCATTGCCGCCACCGAGACGATCCGCAACGCCAAGGGACGGCTGATCGTCACGGGTCTCGGCAAGTCCGGGCATATCGGCCGCAAAATCGCAGCCACATTCGCGTCGACCGGCACACCGGCCTTCTTCGTTCATGCGGCGGAAGCCAGCCACGGCGACCTCGGTATGATCACCGCCGATGATGTGATCATGGCACTGTCGTGGTCCGGCGAGCAGGCGGAGATGAAAAACCTCATCACCTATGCCAAGCGATTTCGCATCGCGCTGATCGCCATGACTGCGGAACGCGACTCGACATTGGGCGATGCGGCCGATGTCGTTCTGGGGCTGCCGAAGGCGCGCGAAGCCTGCCCGCATAATCTCGCGCCGACAACATCGTCGCTGATGCTGCTGGCATTGGGAGACGCACTGGCGATCGCGCTGCTCGAGGGCCGCGGCTTCACCTCCGTCGACTTCAGCTTACTGCATCCCGGCGGCAAGCTCGGCGCGATGCTGAAATACACGCGCGACCTGATGCATGCCGGCGAGGCCGTCCCGTTAAAACCGCTCGGCACGAAAATGTCCGATGCGCTGGTCGAAATGACGTCGAAAGGCTTTGGCTGCGTTGGCATCGTCGACGGCAGTGGGCACATTGCCGGCATTGTCACCGACGGAGATTTGCGCCGTCACATGCGCCCTGACCTGCTGACCGCTCGCGTCGACGACGTCATGACCAAAAATCCGAAAACGATCGGGCGCGATCTTTTGGCGAGCGAAGCGCTGGAAATCCTCAACTCGTCGAAGATCACCGCGCTGATCGTGACCGACGGCAAGAAGCCGGTCGGCATCGTGCACCTGCACGACCTGCTGCGCGCCGGCGTGGCCTGATCATTCGGTTATCCCGATCGCACGCAGCTTCGCAGGGAGCCAAGCGAAGCGAGCCACCAACGAAGCGCGAACATCATGGCCGGCACGCGCAAGCGCCTTTGCGCATCTACGCCTGTTGACGCACCCATAGCGTTTTCGAGCGAAGCGGCGGCCGGTTCGCGTAAAGAAAACGCGTCAAACCAAAAACATAGAGCCCTGCTTCTGATTCCATCAGAAGCGGAAAGGCTCTAAGCCGCAGCCACCGTAAGACTGGCGCCATCCGCCTGCACGATTTTCACCCGGCTGCCCGCGGGCGCGTCAGGCCCCGCTACGCGCCAGATCGTGTCGTCGATCCGCACTGTACCGGCGCCGTCGACAATCGGCTTCTCCAGGGTGAAGACCCGTCCAACCAGCGCGTCGGAGCGCTTGTTGAGAAACGGGTTGCTTTTGCTGACGTTCGAATTGCTCCGCGCGATGCGCCGCCATAATGGCACCGCCGCCGCGGCGAAGACCGCAAACATCAGGATCTGCGTCTGCCATGACGGATGGACCACGAATGACAGGAGGCCGACCAGAAACGCAGCAAGACCGAGCCAGAACATGAAGACGCCCGGCGCCAACAGTTCGAGCCCCATCAGGATGAGGCCGAAGATCAGCCAGTTCCAGGTGCCCAGAGATACGAACATGTCGGTCATGACGCGCTCCTCCGACTCGCGAGACTTGAGCATTTCACATTTTGACGGAAACGCATCATCGAATGCAGCACGCTCCCTCTCCCGTGGGGAGAGGGCTGGGGTGAGGGCGTACGACAACAATGTTGCCCCCTCACCCGGCGCCATAGCGCGTCGAAGACGCGCGTAACCGCGCTTATGGCGCCGACCTCTCCCCCGTGGGGAGAGGTTAAGGAAACGCCGCCCCTATTCCATCTCATGGTGACGGACTCTACCGCTGCGGCGGCACGGGCGCCACCGGCGTGCCAGCGGCTGGCACCGAGCCCCGGCGTGCAGCGGCAGCCGCCGACGCCGCGCTCTCGCCGAACGTCGCCTTGGCGATCTCGCCGATGCCGGCCAGCGATCCCAGAATGCTCATGGCCTCGACCGGCAGCATCAGCACTTTCTGGTTCGGCGATTCAGCAAACTGCCCGAATGCCTTGATATACTTGTCGGCGATAAAATAGTTCAGTGCGGCGACATCGCCCTTGGCGATGGCTTCACTCACCATCTGCGTCGCCTTGGCTTCGGCCTCGGCGGAGCGCTCACGCGCTTCGGCGTCGCGGAACGCAGCTTCGCGGCGGCCTTCCGCCTGCAGGATCTGTCCCTGCTTGGCGCCTTCCGCGCGGAGAATTTCCGACTGCCGCTGGCCCTCGGCCTGCAAGATGTCGGCGCGCTTGACACGCTCGGCCTTCATCTGCCGGCCCATCGCTTCGACAAGATCGGCCGGTGGCACGATATCCTTGATCTCGATGCGGTTGACCTTGAGGCCCCACGGCGACACCGCCGCGTCGACCACGCGCAGCAGCCGCTCGTTGATCTCGTCGCGGTGCGACAGCACCTGATCGAGATCCATCGATCCCATCACCGAGCGGATGTTGGTCATGGTCAAAACGATGATCGCCTGCTCCAGGTTGGCAACCTCGTAACTGGCCTTCGCCGCGTCGAAGACCTGGAAGAATGCAACCCCATCAACGGTGACGGTGGCGTTGTCCTTAGTGATCACCTCCTGCTCCGGAATGTTGATCACCTGCTCCATCATGTTCATCTTGCGGCCGACGCGATCGAAATACGGAATGATGAGATTAAGCCCCGGCGACAACGTGCGGGTGTATTTGCCGAACCGTTCAATGGTCCAGTCAAAACCCTGCGGCACGGTTTTGACCCCGGCAAACAGCGTCAGGACAATCAGCGCGACAAAGACAATGGCAAAAATATCGAAACCGGTCATGAAATTCTCCTCAGACGACAACGACGACAAGCCCTTTGTCATCCCGAGGAGCCGCGAAGCAGCGTCTCGAAGGATGGCCACGGGTGCCTTGCCAACCATCCTTCGAGGCTCGCGGCAAGCGCCGCTCGCGCCTCAGGATGACGCTCGGCATTGGTCGCCAAAGGGAAATGTAAGGTTCGACGAAGCGGAAAGCGAGTGGCTGGGCGCATCTAGAACTTTTCCGTTTTTGATGGGGGCACGCGCAACGTAACGATGCGCGCCCCCTCTCCCGTGGGGAGAGGGCTGGAGTGAGGGCGTACGGCGATAATGTTATGAGTTGCCCCCTCACCCGGCACCATAGCGCGTCGAAGACGCGCGTGACCGCGCTTATGGTGTCAACCTCTCCCCGGTGGGGAGAGATGTACACATCACCTGGCAACCCCAAAAAGCGTTCGCTATATCCATCCCTGCAGTTCGCGCAGCACCAGTTGCCGGATCACATCCATACCGGAATCGCTGTCGTTCAGACAGGGGATGGCGGTAAACGCCTCGCCGCCATTATGCTGGAATATCTCCGCATTTTCCTGCGCGATTTCTTCCAGCGTCTCCAGACAATCGGCCGAGAAGCCAGGCATGATCACCGCCAGACGCTTGACGCCGTCCCTGGCCAGTTTCTCAATCGTCTTGTCGGTGTAAGGCTGAAGCCACGCGTCGAAGCCGAAACGCGACTGGAAGGTCAGCATCAGTTGTGACGCATCCAGCCCCATCCGTTTGCGTAGCGCCTCGGTGGTCGCTACGCATTGCGCCTGATAAGGATCGCCCTTGTCGATATATTTCTGCGGCATGCCGTGGAACGACGCCACGATGATCTCGGGCTTGAACGGCAAGCCTGCGAGATGCGTGTCGATCGAGACCGCGAGCGCGTCGATATAGTCCGCGTTATCATAATAGGGCGGCGTCACCCGCAGCGTCGGCTGCGCGCGCATTTCGCCGAGCACGCGAAACACCTCATCGCACACCGTGGCCGAGGTTGCCGCCGAATATTGCGGATAGAGCGGCACCACCAGAAGCCGGTCGCAGCCTTGCGCCGTCAATGCATCGATGCGCGAGCGGATTGAGGGGTTGCCGTAGCGCATCGCCCAATCGACGACGACATGGTCGTGATCCGCGATATCAGCCGCCAGTTTGTCGGACTGGCCGCGCGTGATGGTCTTGAGCGGCGACTCGTTCTGTTCGGTGTTCCAGATCTTCAGGTAGTCGCGCGCCTTGCGCCGCGGCCGGGTGTTCAGAATGATCCCGTTGAGTGCGAGCTTCCAGAGCAATCCCTGATTTTCGATCACCCGCGGATCAGACAGGAACTCCTTCAGATACGCCCGCACACCCCTGGCATCGGCGGTGTCGGGCGTGCCAAGATTGACCAGGAGGACGCCAACGCGCGCGCGTTGCGCATCCTGCGTTGCCCGGCCTCTGTCGATGGGAATAACGACCGTCATGATATCTGGCTTCGCGCGCCGGTCGGTTCTTGTCAAGCCGACGCGTCTGCCGATACTGTCGCGGCAACGGCTGCAAGAGGGAACGGCCATGACGACCGCCGAATGGTGTATTTTCGGGGCAGTGATTTTGTATCTGCTGACGATCGCACCGTTCAAGGCGACCGGCTTTCGCAGTTTTGACAATGCTCGCCCACGCGATCCCAAGTTTTATAGCGAACCGCTGCGCGGCCGCGCGCTGGGCGCCCACCTCAACGGCATCGAGACGTTTCCGTTCTTCGCCGTCGCCATCCTGCTGGCGGAATTTCGCGCCTCACCGCAACACCTGATCGATGACCTGGCGATCCTGTTCCTGATCGTCCGCGCCGCCTATGTGCTCACCTATCTCGGCGACCGGCCGACGCTGCGAACAATTCTCTGGAGCATCGGCTTCGCGATCAACGCCGCGATCTTCTTCCTGCCGCTGCTCCGCCGCCACGTGTAATTGTCAACTGATCGGTTCGAGACCGGCCACGAATGCTAGTTCGAAAGCCTCGCCGCCAGATACGTCTCTACGCGCGCGAATGCGTCGGTGCGCGCGGCTTCAT